>CAYMXM010000485.1:0-4312 GCA_964394065.1 uncultured Pirellula sp.
CTCCCCGATCCGCTTGAGCATCTCCTGCCCCTGCGGGCAGGAGATGCTCAAGCGGATCGACCCTCCCCAAGGGGGAGGGTTGCTCTTGTCGCTGCGCGGTAACAAACTCCTTCCCTACAACTCCTTCCTTACAATCTGCTATATTTTGCTCACCCTATTCATCCCGCATCCTTCCCCATTCCTGATCCTCTCTCATGGCAAAACCATCGTCTACTCGCCAAGCCTATCTCGTTGCCAGTGGCGACCTGCGTCTTTCGGCTAATCAAGCTTGTTGGCCTGCCCAAGAGGCAATGGAAAAGGCCTTGATCAAGGCGTTCGCCGAGGAAGGTTGCGAAGTCGTTCGCGCCCACCCATACGACGCCAAGCAAAAGCATGGTTTCATCGGTAGCCAGCGGCAAGGGATGGAGGTCTTTCGCTCCCTCGATCCGAAGACACCCCTCATCGTGGCCGAAGCGGTTTGGCAATACTCCCACCATGTCCTTCCCGGTTTGACCACGCATCGCGGCCCCATCCTCACGGTCGCAAACTGGAGTGGACAATGGCCTGGCTTGGTCGGAATGTTGAACTTGAACGGCTCCCTCACCAAAGCCGGAGTTCGCTACTCGACACTTTGGAGCGAAGACTTCCAAGATGACTTCTTTCGCAAGAACCTGCGAAGATGGCTAAAGTCAGGAAAGGTCCGGCACGACGATGGACATGTTCGAGACTTGAGGGAGATCAAGATCCCCGGAGCCACCAAGAAACTCGGGAAGCAACTAGCAGAGGAACTCAAAAAGGAGAAAGCGATACTCGGGATCTTCGACGAAGGGTGCATGGGGATGTTCAATGCGATCATCCCCGATCAACTCCTGCACGATGTCGGTGTCTTCAAGGAACGGCTCAGCCAATCGGCCCTCTTTTACGAAACGGAACAAACTTCCAACGAGGAAGCCCAAGCCGTTTTTCAATGGCTCCAGAAAAAAGGAATGACATTTCATACCGGGGTTAGCCATGAGACCGACTTGACGGAGGAACAGATCCTTCGCCAATGCAAGATGTATATCGCTGCGCTCCGAATCGCAGATGACTTCGGCTGCGATGCGATCGGGATTCAGTACCAACAAGGCCTAAAGGACCTGTTGCCTGCTAGTGACTTAGTCGAGGGAATGCTCAACGAATCGGATCGTCCTCCTGTCCGTTCTCGAGATGGAAAGCGAGTTCTCTGGAAAGGAGAACCGCTGGTCCACTTCAATGAGGTCGACGAATGTGCGGGGCTCGATGGTTTGATGACTTATCGCGTTCATAAAGCGCTCGAACAACCGGTGGAGAATACGTTGCACGATCTCCGATGGGGCGAAATGTACGGCGAGGATTACGTCTGGGTCTTCTTGATCAGTGGAGCTGCGCCACCCGCCCACTTCAACGGCGGTTGGAAAGGTGCCCAAGGCTATCGACAACCACCGATGTACTTCCCGAACGGAGGAAGCACCCTGCAGGGTGTTTCGAAACCGGGCGAAATCGTATGGAGTCGAATCTATATCGAAGATCATGTCTTGCACATGGACTTAGGACGAGGTGCCGTTGTCGAATTGCCACCCGAGGAAACAGAACGCCGGCTCCAAGCAACCACTCCTCAATGGCCCATCATGCACGCCGTGACCTATGGAGTAAGCCGCGATCAGATGATGGGAAGGCACAAAGCGAACCATGTTCAAGTCGCATACGCAAACGACGCGCAAGGGGCGGATAGCTGTTTGTTCGCCAAAGCAGCAATGGCTCGGCACCTTGGAATCCAAGTCCATGTTTGCGGAAGTAAGAGCAGGCGTGAGGAGTGAGGTAGTAGGCTGGGGGGAACCACGGAATACACGGAATACACGGAAAAAGAAGACACGGAAAAAGAAGTGAGGAGTTTGTAGTAGGGTGTGTGAAGTGGTCGCTGCTTCCATCTCGGATTCAGATCGCATACCAACTATCTTTCCTATCGCAATTACCTTCACATCTGAAAGCGACCACGGAACACACCGGCAGCGATTGCATGAATTCCATTCTACGTGTGGATTTTCATCTTTCGATCGTCTAAGCTTTCCTCTTGCACCTCCAGTCCTTACCCCCAACCATTTCTTGCAATCCTCCATGACCGGGATCGCCACCAAACCGAAGTCTTCACCATCGGGCTCCTTGCGGCTGGTGGGTGTGATCGGTGGGATTCTATTCGGTTTTTCTCTTCTCTTTTTTGTTGGCTGGATGCTTGTCGGAACCGAAATCAGGGGGACGGAGTTTTCCCCGCAAACTTTTCAGACACGAACTTTCTCCTACCGTCGATTTCCATGGACCAAGATACGTGTCTCTCCAACCGTACTAGGACTCCCTTCGAGTCCGGTTGGAAGACCCGTTCTGCAACACCTTACGAGCTCGACGCAAAATCCCCGTTGGGATGTTGTCCGCGTGACCAATGGTGCGATCACCGAACAACGCCCTCCCCAGATTCTCATAGAACTTATAGGAACTTCGGGGCCAAATCTTGCTGGCTACTGGAACGATTGGTCGGCCGATAACGCCGACAAAGCGAAGGTCCTTTGGCCTCTCGTGCAGCGAGCAGCCGAAGAAGAACTTTATCATCTCACACCACGTTTGCTTGAAGCCGCTCAGGACGCATCTTCCCCCAGCGAACTTCAAACGACTTGCCAGGAGTTGCTAGATCGTGAAATGGCTGTTGCCCGATCCTCCCCCCCAGCACCGTGAAGCATTTTCAGGAGAGCGCTTGTTGTCCGCCGCGTAGCGCCGAGACCCGAAAATCACAACCCGTGGCGTAAGCGAGGGACAGCGCTGGCAACTAGGCATCCATCCCAGGTCTCACAGCACGCCCTTCGTGCCTCAGGGACGTGCCACCCGACGCCTGAGATATTCCCGACAAGGGCTACGTGCACTCGCAACGCTGTCCCTCGCTTACGCCACGGGTTGTGATAGGGGGGACGCTTCGCGTCCACCCTCTTACCACCGATGCGTCAGGCCAGGCCGGGGGTGAGGGGTAGAAGCGCTAGAAACAAGGGTGGGGTTGACAACTCCCAGCGGGTAACGGATAGCGATTCTGCGATCCCTCCGCGATCGTTGGAGCCTTATCATGATCCACCGGCGGTGGCGCTGCGCTTACCGCCGGCTAATGGCTGCAATCCCTACGGGATATCAGAGGGATGCAAAACTTATCCTCGGGTTCTTCTCTGCGAACCTCCGCGCCCCCTGCGGTTAAAACGGATTAAACGGAGCGGATATCTAAAGCGCCGTCCCATTCCTCTTACCTTGCCTAAACCAAGCAACTGCGGAGCCGAGCAAGTAGAAACCTCTCCGACCGTAGATCGCAATCGCGGGTTCGTTGCGACGGTCGACCGCAAGCAGGATTTGCTTCACTCCCTCTCTGCGAGCCCACGCGAAAAGAAAGTCGACGGCTTGCGTCCCCAATCCCTCTCCCCGCTTCTCCGGAACCACTCCAACATAAACCATCTCGACGACATCCTCGCCATGCTGGCATGCAAGTAGGCAACCGGACCAAACTCCACGATGCCGGAGTAGCCACCAAGGTCGGTTGTTGGATCGGTGCATGTTCGAATAGCCGACAAGAGTGTTCTTGGTGCTCCGAACTCCGTTGAGCTCGGGAACGTCGAGAGTCGCCTGATAGGTTCTATCGACGATCTCACAAAGCGGATCGTTCCATCGCGGTTCCCAAAGTACAAACGCAAGCTCTGAGGTTTCAGCTTCCTCAAGCTCCCTTTCCAGAGACGCTGGAACATCGGCCGCCAACTGAACCAACTCGGCGAGTGGTTCGAGTCCCGCCTGCTTGTAGCATTGCTCCAACCACCCCCTATGCTCTGGTGTAAATGAGTGGGAGTGCAACACAACTTGAAGCATCTCCACATCTGCTTCGACCGACTCCATCAGTTGGGACAGATTCTCCGCAGCATCCTCTGAATAGGAGGGGGTATCGAAATCGAGATTCACCGGCGCCACTCCACCGATCATGGCGAGCTCTCCTGGATGGATCACGAGGTAGGCCACGCTCCCAAGAGGGCTTATCCGAGTCCGAATCGGATCAAGCTCGGGGAAGCGACTCGCATGGTCCGACAACTGCCGAAGAGTTAAGTCACAAGCTTTGGGATCTTGATAGGTATGACAACGCGCAACGAGGGAAAAC
Source organism: uncultured Pirellula sp. (assembly GCA_964394065.1). GTDB lineage: Bacteria > Planctomycetota > Planctomycetia > Pirellulales > Pirellulaceae > JBKCUI01. The sequence goes on from CAYMXM010000485.1 coordinate 4,166, forward strand.
CAGGAGGGGGGAGATGAAGGTTGAGGAGGAACTGGAGGCTGAGTTGGCATCATACGTGGTTTGGGCGTCTGTTCCTTGGCATTAGACTTTGGGCTTTAGACTTTAGGAAGAACATACCCTATCAGATTTCCGCTCCCCTCGCCCCGC
>CAYMXM010000486.1:0-4290 GCA_964394065.1 uncultured Pirellula sp.
GGGGAGAGGGGCTGGGGGTGAGGGGTTGAAGTGCTAGAAACAATATCCGAGTTTCACTCGCAGGTGCCAGCTACACATCCGGTGTGTTCCGTGGTCGCTTGGGATACTCAGGTAACTGCAATAGAAACCATGGCTTGGTATGCCAACCGAAGCTGAGTTGGAACAGCGACCACTGCACACACCCTACCTCTCCCCATTTCGAACTTCAAACTTCCCACTTCAAACTTCAAATCATCTTACCAGGAGAGACCCCATTGGAAATTCGAATTGCTGCTGAGGCCACCGAGCTCGGAAACATCGCAGGAACGATCGCCGCGAAAACATTGCGAGAAGTCCTCGAAAAGCAACCGCGTGCCCGGATTATCGTCGCTACAGGAGCCAGCCAGTTCGCGACTCTCGAACAACTGACGAGCGAGCCGGGGATCGACTGGAGTCGTGTCGATGGGTTCCACCTCGATGAGTACATCGGACTCGACGCGAATCACAAAGCGAGTTTCTGCGGTTACTTGAGAGATCGCTTTGTATCAAAGGTTCCGATTGCATCGTTTCACTACTTGAGTGGTACGGCAGACCCGGCGACCGTTATCGCGGAAGCGAGCCAAGCCCTTCGAGCCGCTCCGATCGATCTGGCCTTGATCGGCATCGGAGAGAACGGGCACCTAGCGTTCAACGATCCGCCAGCTGACTTCGAGACTCAGGAGGCGTATCACATCGTGAACTTGGACGACGCTTGTCGGCAGCAGCAGGTGGGTGAGGGGTGGTTTGCCACATTGGCCGACGTACCGACGCAAGCGTTCAGTATGACGATTCATGCGATCTTGGCTGCGAAGAAGATCGTTTGCAGCGTTCCCGACGCGCGAAAAGCGGAAGCGGTTCGAAATGCGCTCGAGGGACCGTTGACCCCCGAGGTACCCGCGTCGATTTTGCGAAAGCATGAGAATTTGACGCTTGTACTGGATAAGCCTAGCGCTTCGTTACTCACGAAAGTCGATTCTTCGGTTTAAGTTCTTCGACGGGAGGCGTTACAACTGGAATTGCTAGCCCTTATCGGAAAGTGGAAATCGTAAATCAATGGTGGAGGGGGAGAGGTCGATACCAACAAGCGTCGGATTGGACACCGGCTGTCCAATGGTAACTTTAGTTGCTGACAACGCACTTGTTTTAACCCAATCCCGTTGCACCGGATGCAACCACTACGAAGAAAAGGAGTCTCCAATGCTGGTACTCTCGCGACATCGAGATGAAAGCATCATGATCGGTGACGACGTAGTCGTAACGATCGTGGACATTCGTGGGGATAAAGTGCGGCTTGGTATCGAAGCCCCAAACGATATTCCTGTCCACCGACAGGAGGTCTATGAGGCGATCAAACGTGAAAATCGCAAAGCGAGCCACATTCAGCCCGCGGAAATCCGCGGATTGAAGGATGATCGTTCGTAGCTCGGTTGCTTAAACAACCATCGTTCCCTATCCGAGATTCACGCCCATTGGGTGAGAGGCTTGGGAGATACACGAGAGGCCTCGCGTAGTCTGTCGATCTCGATCGACAAAGTTCTACGCGAGGCCTCTTTTTTTATGCATTGGAATTCACTCTATTCATTTTTCAAACGGTGACTTATCCACTCTTCGTTGCGCCGCTCACCGGTCGCGGCTCTCGAACCGTTGACGCACTTCTTCCAGTGTGAAGACTTTGGTTTCTCCAGCATCCAGGCGCTTTTGGCGTTCCTCAAGAATTTCACGATGCCATTCTGGGGGGGGAATGGGATTTGGGGCAATTTGCAAAGAGGCCCAAAGTTGTTCCATCGCCACCAACTTCTCGGCGGTAGTCATTGTTGAGAGTGAAAGTTCCATACGCTGTTATCCTAGGCTTTCAAAAGTTGGTAGTACCATTACTTTTTAGACGGTCTTTTTTGTTCCATTCTAACCACAGAGCGTGTGGAGGGAAACCTGAGAGGATGTAGGATGCTCCGCATTCATTCGTATGATTCGTGGTTCTTTCTTCTTCCTCAAACCTCACCCCTCACGCCTGATTCGATATCATAGATCGTCATCTCGAATTCCCTGTGCGACCGTTCCAATCGCCCTACCTGAAGTCTCTATGGATACGTTCCGAAGTTTCTCCTTTCCTATCTGCGCTACCTGCTTCGTCGCGGTCCCGTTCCTAATCTTTCCCCAGCGTTTGGCCCAAGCTGAGGATTTGAAACGCTTCGAGTATCGGAGCGTTGCGATGGGCTCCAACCTGGATATTATCCTCTATGCGCCCAACGGTGAACTCGCAGAGACTGCAATTGAAGTCTCTTTAGAAACGCTTGAACGAGAGTCCCAAGCGATCAACAACTACGATTCCCAAAGCGCTGTTTCCAAACTCAATCAACTCTCCCCCAACACTCCCCTGCGCGTCGAACCGACCCTCGGAGAACTGTTGCAAGAGTCCCATCGCTGGCATCGAATCAGCCTCGGGACCTTCGACTCGACGGCATCTCCAGTCTTTAAAGTGTGGAAAGAGGCCCGCAAACGGAAGGAGAAACCGACCGACACGGAACTTCGGGAGACCACTCAGTACGCTCGTTGGAGCGACATCGAACTCTCCGTCGATGAGAAAGAAAAGAATTACACGCTGGTGCACCGAAGCAAAAAACTATCGATCGATCTTGGAGGGCTCGCAGTCGGTTTTCTCATCGATCGGATGATGGATGCGTTGAAAGAACAAGGCATTCGATCTGCGATGATCGACGCGGGGGGGGATATCATCGTCAGCGAGGCACCCCCGAATCGAGAGGGATGGCTCATCGACGTCGCAGGGCTTTCCAAGGAGGATCCCGTTTTGAAACGGCTGGCACTCGTGAACGCCTCCGTGACGACCTCGGGTGATCTGAATCAGTTCGCGATCATCGACAACGTTCGCTACAGCCATATTATCGATCCACGCACGAACCACCCTGTCACCACCCGAAGCAGTGTCACCGTGGTTGCCCGCAAAGGGATCGACGCCGATGCAGGGGCGACGGTATTGACGGTTCTCAAGGAGGAAGAGGTGGAGAAAATATGGGAGGATCTACCACTCCTTGATGCGTATGTTCAAACCTTGGACGAGAATGGGGCTCTCAAGTTTCGCCATTGGAGTCGTAAGGGAAAAGCTCAATAGTTCCTCTTGATGAACCACGAATCAGACGAATCTAACGAATGAGGGTGGACGCGAAGCGGCGACCCATCACACCCCGTGGCGTTAGCGAGGGACAGCATCGCGATTTAGATATCTGCTCCCCTCGCCCCGCTTCGGGGAGAGGGGCCGGGGGTGAGGGGCAGAGCCCCAAGGTGGCAAACCTCTCCCCTGCCTTGAGAGGGGATGATGAAGTTGCAGCTTGAAGTGAAGAAGTCCCGAGCCTCTATAAGGGGCGGAACGTGCGATTCAAAAATATGTGCAGTGTCGTAGCAGTATCCAAATCCAATTCTTGCCCAAATTACCCATATTACACTCTTTTCATCAGGCCACCGTACGACTACCGGACTGTCACAAAATCGTTGTGACTAAACAGCACATGAATTAGATTTTCCCTGGCTCGGTGCTTCGGATCGGTTGAACTTGCGCGTCGGGGATCGTTTCCACCGGAGGGAAACATCGTTTGCCCCTCCTTAGCCACTGTCGCCGCATTCTCGGATAAAAAGCGCAAACAAGCGATCCGTTCCGATTCCGTTGGCTCCCGAGTTAGAATCGTTTCAAAAGCGATCTTGATGAAAGCCGCTTCTGGATCCCTCAATGCGCCAGCAGCTCCACTTGGTTTGGCCGAGTCATCGACTTCCTTGCTCAACCTCTCCGCAAGCAGTCGCGCTTGTTCCAGCCCCAAACGGCTGTTCATCAACGCTAAAGCTTGTTGCGGAACGACACTTTCTAGCCGCCGATAACATTCGTTCGGATTCGCTGCGTCAAACGTCTCTAGGAACGAGGCCTTCTCGTTCGGAGTAATCCGAAAATACATGCTTCGTCTAGAAACCGAATCGATCTCGGTTTCCGGAACTTCGGGGCCACCTCGCGTGAAGTCGAGTCCCTCCGATGCGAAGAGAATCGAATCTCGAACCGACTCGGCTTCCATTCTGCGAGAATTCATACGCCAAAGATAGCGATTGGTCGGATCGATGGCGATGTTGGACGCTATGATGGACTCAGCTTCTTCCGTGTTGGATCCGGTCGCCGAACTTTGGCGATACGTGGAGGAGAGGACGATCATCTTATGCAAACGCTTCATCGCCCATCCGTTTGCAACGAGATCGGTTGCGAGCCAATCCAGTAGC
>CAYMXM010000487.1:0-4283 GCA_964394065.1 uncultured Pirellula sp.
TACGCCACGGGTTGTGATTTTCGGGCCTCGCTTACGCGTCGACCAAACAACCCAAGCACCTTACTCGGGTGGCACGCTCAGAGCGCAGCGATGGGCGTGGATGCCCCTAGATTCTCAAGTCTAATTCGTAAGATTCGTTCGATTCGTGGTTTCAAAACTACGTTGCGACTGGCATTCGGATGCAGAAGGCGGTTCCTTTTCCTACGGTGCTTTCGACGCGGATTCGGCCTTTGTGGTTTTCGACGATATCTTTGCAGGCGCTGAGACCGAGTCCCGTTCCCCCTTTGCCGCTCGCGTCTGGCCCCGATTTAGTCGTGAAGAAGGGGTCAAATATTTTGGGGAGGACTTCTGAAGGAATGCCGGGGCCTGAGTCGCGGATGGTAATCACGACGGAGTTCGATTTCGGTTCGGTGGCCAGTTTGATTTTGATCGAACCGTTTTCGCCGGTCGCTTGACGGGCGTTGGTCAGGAGGTTGAGGAGCAGGCGTTGGATCTGGCTCGGAGATGCCATCACCGTGGGAACTTCCTCGATCTGTTTGTCGACATGGATTCGGTACTTCAGCATTTCCCGTTCGAGCAAGACGAGGGTATCCTCGATGACTTGCGCAAGCTGAGTCGGTTCGAGTTCTCCTTCGCTGCTGCGCGAAAGTCCCAGGACAGTCGACGTGATCTTGGCTCCCCGATTGGCGGCGTCGAGGATTCGGGTGAAGGCCTTCTCGCGGGTCGGTTCATCCTTGTAGCGGAGCCCCATCTTCGCGTAGTTGATGATCGTCATCAGGAGGTTGTTGAACTCATGCGTTGTCGTGCTCGTGAGCTCCCCGACCGCTGCCAATCGCTCAACGCGTTGCAAACGCTCCTGCAACTCCACGATCCAAGGATCGTCGTTGGAGTTGGGTGCGTTATCGACGGGGCAATTCGTAGGAGAAGCTCGCATTTTCGCCGTTGGGATTAGCGTGGAGATTTTCGTAGGGTTCGCGAAGAATTTGGAGCCGGTTCGATATGGCAACATCTTCGACAAGAGACTATCGTCCAATCGGGCAGAGGACCTGGAGGTTTACTTCGGTCTTTCGGCAAATAGCGAGGATGGCGTCCTAGCCCGGAAAATTTCGAATGGAATCGGAAGAATCATGCAAGCAACGGTAGTCAAGCTAGATCGTCTTCTAGCGATCGCGCAAGAGGAAGGGATTCAGGTCAGGCGGGAGTGGTTGCGGGGGGTACGAGGGGGGCTGGTTCGGATCCTTCGGACCCCGATTCTTTTCGTCGACGATTCGCTGAGCCTCCCCGAGCAATACGAACAGGTCAAAAAGGCCCTGGAGCAGCTCGATTGGTCCGAGACCCCCCACGCCGAGGAAATGCTAGCATTGCTAGAGGTATATGCAGTGTAAGGGCGGGTTTAGGTGTAAGTCCGACAACGCAAGCGAGATCACGTAATCACAACCCGTGGCGTTAGCGAGGGATAGCGCTGGCAACCACGCATCCAACGCAAGGTCTCGTAGCACGCCTATCGTGCCTCAGGGACGTGCCACCCGACGCCCGAGATGTTCCTGACAAGGGCCACGTTTACTGGCGCCGCAATCCCTCGCTAACGCGTCGGGTTGTGATGGGGGGACGTTTCGCGTCCTCTCCCAAACAATTTCTGATCCGTGTGTTCCGCGTGATCCGTGGTTAAAAATGGCCACCCCCGAACTTGGCCAGAAAAACGGGCATGGGGCTAGCCAACGTCGGGCAAAAAGAGTATTTAATTGCTTCAAAATAGGCGATAACAGTTTCCAATTCGCTATTACCCGATTTTTGGGCATCCCCTGCAATTAGGTGGGCCCTCAGTTTCGACCAACGGTTCGAGGAATCTTTGAAATGCCAGTGAGTGAAGAAGTCTTTACCAAAGTTCAGGCCGCGTTGACCGACGCGCTCGGTGTCGATGACTCCGACGTGACGGAAGATGCGACCATGGTTGGAGATCTAGGAGCCGAGTCGATCGACTTCCTCGATATCGTCTTCAAGCTTGAAAAAGCGTTCGGGATCAAAATCGCGACCGAAGACCTGTTCCCTAAAGATATCTTGACCGACAACCAGTACGTTCAAGACGGACAGGTGACCCCTGCCGGGATCGCAGAACTGAAACAGCGAATGCCTTGGGCGGATCTCTCTAAGTTCGAGAAGAACCCACGCGTTCAAGACTTCGGAGATCTCTTGACCGTCAGCGATCTTTGCCGATACGTCGAATCCAAGCTCGCGGCTTAAGTAGATCTATATGCGTTGGTTCTGGGTAGACCGTTTTACGGAGTTCGTGCGCGATACGCGCGCCTCGGCGATCAAAAATGTTTCGTTTGGGGAGGAGCCGTTGGATGATTATCATCCGGGGCTTCCTCACTATCCTCATTCGTTGATGATCGAGGGGATGGCTCAGACGGGTGGTCTACTTGTTTCCGAGCCGGATGGCTTCAAGACGAAAACGGTTTTGGCAAAGGTTTCCAAAGCGGTTTTTCATCGAATTGTCATCCCTGGAGATCAGATCAAATTTCAGGCGATCGTCCAGGATAAGCAACCGACCGGGGCCATCATCGCTGGGACGATTCATTGCGGTGACGAACTTGTCGCGGAACTTGAACTTTGGTTCGCCTTCCTGGACGAACGATTTGGAAAAACAGCCCTTTTCCCTCCCGAAGATCTCCTTCGGACGTTGCGCGTTCTGAAAATGTTCGAAGTTGCTGTTGACCAGGATGGCAATAGAATAGAACCTCCAGCCCACATGCTAGAGGCGGAGAAGCAAGCAGCATTAGAAATCGTCAATGACGCAGCTCGCAGGAACGCCTAGCTATCCACATTTCGGTTTATTAAGCCCTTTGGGAGTTGGTTTTAATGCGTCGACGCGTTGTCGTTACTGGGATTGGGATGATCAATCCACTCGGGCATGATGTAGCTTCCGTTTGGGCTGCCCTCAAAGAAAGCAAAAGTGGTGTCGGGCCGATCACCTTGTTCGACCCGGCGGGATATCCGACCACCATCGCTGCGGAAGTCAAAAACTGGGACGTCAGCAAGTGTGGCGAGAATCCCGACGCATGGCGCCATCGCGGGCGCCATACCCGATTTGCGGTCGGTGCTGCCCACCAAGCGATCCAGCAGTCGGGGATCCTCGACGCGAAACTTCCCCCCACCCGTTTGGGGGTCTACATGGGTGCGGGGGAAGGAAACCAAGATTTCTTCAACTTCACCACGATGATGGCGGCTGCGGTCAAAGATGGACCGTTCGACCTCGGTGCGTTCCTTCGAAAAGGACGTGAAGTCCTCGACACCAAGATGGAGCTTGAGCAGGAACCGAACATGCCGGCAGCCCATCTCGCTGCTCTCTTCAACGCCCAAGGCCCGAACTCCAACTGTTTGACCGCCTGTGCGGCGAGCAGCCAAGCCGTGGGAGAAGCGACGGAGCTGATTCGATGCGGCGACGCCGATGCGATGATCGCGGGGGGAGCCCACAGCATGATCCATCCCTTCGGGTTGACCGGCTTCAGCCTTCTCACCACCCTCTCCCAACGGAACGAAGCTCCCGAGAGAGCTTCCCGTCCCTTCGACAAGGAACGGGATGGATTCGTCCTCGGGGAGGGAGCTGCGATCGTCATTCTCGAAGAGTACGAGCATGCGAAGAAGCGGGGAGCGGAAATCTTTGGTGAGGTCCTCGGATACGGAAGCACCGCAGATGCCTACCGAATCACCGACATTCACCCGGAAGGGCGGGGGGCCATCGGCTGCATGCGGCAAGCGATCGCCGACGCGAAGTTGAACATCGATGAAATCGGCTATGTCAACGCGCACGGTACCAGCACCTCCGTCAACGACCGGACCGAAACCCTCGCCTGCAAAGGGGTTTTTGGAGAGCACGCCAAGTCGATTCCCGTTTCCAGCACCAAGAGCATGATGGGGCATTTGATCGCAGCTGCCGGTGTGACCGAGATGATCGCTTGCTTGATGGCGATCCGAGACGGGGTTCTTCCACCGACGATCAATCAAGAAAATCCGGACCCCGATTGCGATCTTGATTATATTCCTAATGTAGCTCGTCCAGCGAAGATCTCCGTCGCCCTCAACAACAGCTTCGGTTTCGGCGGTCAAAACGTCACCCTCGCGGTCGGAAAAGTGCGGAACAGGCTTGAGGCTTGAGGCTTGAGGCTTGAGGCTGGAGGCTGGAGGCTGGAGGCTGGAGGACGCGAAGCGTCCCCCATCACAACCCGAAGCGTTAGCGAGGGATAGCGCTGGCAACCAGACATCCATCCCAGGTCTCACAGCAC
>CAYMXM010000488.1:0-4274 GCA_964394065.1 uncultured Pirellula sp.
AGGGGGCGAAGGGAGCAGATCCGGAAAGTACATCACGTCGGCCGGGAGGCACGAAGGGCGTGTTGGGGTACCTTGCATGGGATGCCTGGTTTCCAACGCTATCCCTCGCTTACGCCACGGGTTGTGATTTTCGCGGCCCGGGCCTCGAAGAAAACATCCCCTTCAAACTTCACCCTTCAAACTTCCCCCCCTCCATGCTTCCTGTCGATAAACGAGCTCTTCAAGGTGTTTGGCTATTGCTCGTACCCCTGACGGTTTTTTTTGTCTCGGGGATCCTTCTTTACGTTGTGTACATTGCGTTGCGGTTGAACCCAACGCGTGGATCCACCCATGAGCTACTAACCCTTCCCTACACATTTATTCCGTCCACTCTGTTCCTGCTGGGAGTTTCCGGGTTTCTGGAGCTAGCGTGCCGCGCAGCAAAAAGGGATCAGTCGAGTCTGGTCCCCAACTATGTAATACTGGCCTTGTTCTGCGGGTTCTTTTTCATGGTCGTTCAAGCCGAAGGGATGTATCGTTTGGTCGCTTCGATGCACCAAAACGTCTCGCACGGGGTCACCGCCTATGCTTTCACCTTTGTCTTAGCCCTCCTCCACGCGTTGCACGTAGTCGTGGGTCTCGTCGGCATGGTCCTCACAGCCGGAAGTGCGATTCGAAACCGTTACGACCATGAGCGGATGTTTGGATTACAATTTTGCACCCTCTACTGGCACTTCCTCGACATCGTCTGGTTAGTCCTCCTAGCCGCCTTCTACATCGCAGGCTGGATGCTGCGCCACTAACCGCTCTGAGCATCTCTCTGCGGTTCAATAGCCAAACCACGAATCGCGCTCCGAAGTGGGGCGAGGGGAGCGGATATCTAGATCGCCAGAGGCTCCCCCAGGCAACGTAAAAGGCCCACCCCTCTTGCTCAAGTCTCAAGCCTCACCCCTCAAGCCCTATTCGTAAGATTCGTCCGATTCGTGGTTCTCCCTTCTTCCCCAAGACTCCCCCTTATCGCCCCCCTCTTATGCTGGTGTATTCCCCTCTTGAACCTTATGATCCACGCATAGCGCTGCGGAGCGGTGAACGTGGCCTGTTTCAGGAAATTGGAATTCGGATAAGACAACATGAAAAGTAATTGGATCTCGATTCGGGCAGCGAGGACTTCGGACTCGATAGGAAAGGTTGTTCAAGTACGAGGTTGGGTTCGAACCCGGCGGGATAGCAAAGGAGGATTCAGTTTCATCGAAGTCAACGACGGGAGCTGTTTCGGGAACCTGCAAATAATCGCGGATAACACCCTTTCCAACTATGCATCCGATGTCGCGACGTTGACGGTAGGAAGCAGCGTCGTCATCACCGGAGAGATCAAACCGAGCGCTGGGCAAGGTCAATCGACCGAGATGCTGGCCCACGAGGTCCGGGTCACTGGATTGGCAAGCGCCACGGAGTATCCTCTTCAGAAGAAGCAACACACCTTTGAAAAGCTCCGCGAGTGGGCGCACCTGCGCCCTCGCACCAACACCTTTGGAGCCGTTACGCGCGTTCGCAATCGCTTGAGTCACGCAACCCACGAGTTCTTCCAACGCGAAGGGTTCGTCTGCGTTCACACGCCGATCATCACGGCGAGCGACTGCGAAGGTGCGGGGCAGATGTTCCGGGTCACGACTCTCCCTCTAGATCAACTCCCTAAGGTGGACGGCAAGGTCGATCCATCGGCCGACTTCTTTGGCAAGGCATCTTATCTGACTGTCAGTGGGCAGCTGGAGGGGGAAGCCTATGCGACGGCCCTCGGCAAGATCTATACGTTCGGCCCGACGTTTCGCGCTGAAAACTCGAACACCTCACGTCACCTTTCCGAGTTTTGGATGATCGAGCCTGAGATGGCCTTCTTCGAACTAGAGGACAACATGGAACTAGCCGAGCGCTATCTCAAGTTCTTGATCGATGCGATCCTGCAGGACTGCGGGGAGGATATGGAGTTTTTTGAGAAGCGAATTCAACCAGGATTGATCGAGTCGTTGCAGCATGTCCTCCATTCCAACTTTACCCATCTTTCCTATTCGGAAGCCATTACCATTTTGGAGGGTTGTAACGAGAAGTTTGAGTATCCAGTTGGGTGGGGAATCGATTTGCAATCGGAACATGAACGGTATATTACCGAGAAGCATGTTCGCGGCCCGGTTATCCTCTACAACTATCCCAAAGAGATCAAATCGTTCTACATGCGGCTCAACGATGATGGAAAAACCGTCGCTGCGATGGACGTTCTCGTCCCGGGTGTCGGTGAGATCATCGGCGGTAGCCAACGTGAAGAACGGCTCGATGTCCTGTTAGCACGGATGGAAGAGAGCGGGCTCAAGGAAGCTGACTACTGGTGGTACGTAGACCTTCGTCGTTTCGGAACGGTTCCCCATGCGGGATTCGGGCTGGGGCTGGAGCGGATGGTTCAGTACACCACGGGGATGGCGAACATACGCGATGTTATTCCTTTTCCTCGGTATCCGGGGCATTGCGAATTCTAGTTTCGTCCGCCTCGTACCCAAACCAAAACCTGAATGACCAGTTTCTTCGCTCGCTCGAGTGGCTTGCTCCTGCACCTGACTTCGCTCCCCGCAATGTCGCAACCACATGGAAACGGTTTGCCGGGTAGCGATGGCGTCTGGGCGGGAGGGGATATCGGCTCTGGAGACTTGGGGCCTTCGGCGTACGAGTTTGTTCGCTACATGGCGGCAGCCTCTCAGAAGTGGTGGCAGGTTCTCCCCTGCAGCCCCACCGGTTATGGCTTCTCCCCCTATCAATCCCCGAGCGCCTTCGCCGGGAACCCCCTACTGGTGAGTCCCGCCCTCTTGGTGCGAGATGGGCTGCTGAAGCTAGAGGAGTGGCACGATGCGGCGAATTCCTCTTCCTCGTCCCCGAAGAGCGGGCGACGGGACCAGGTCGATTTCGAGTCGTCCGCTGGAAAGCGGATGGAGTTGCTTCGAATCGCATTTCGTCGTTTCCAGAACCAACGACAAGACCTTCACGCTTCTTTAGAAGAGTATTGGCATCACAATCACACGTGGCTCTACGACCACACCCTTTTCACGGCGCTCAAGAGTGCGCATCAGGACAAGGCATGGAATACTTGGGAAGAGCCCCTGGTCCGTCGCCATCAGCCGACGATGGATGCTTGGCGGGACAAGCTTCGGACGACGGTTGAATTCGAAGCCTTCATCCAGTTCCTATTCGACCGCCAGTGGAAAGAGCTTCGTGAGTACGCCAGTACCAACGGGGTTAACCTCATCGGGGACATCCCGATCTTCGTGGCGATGGATAGCGCGGACGTATGGGCGCAGCAGCATCTTTTCGAATTGGATAACGCTGGCAATCCCTATGTGCTAGCGGGAGTTCCACCCGATTATTTTTCCGAGACGGGACAGCTTTGGGGAAACCCACTCTATCGATGGGATATTCACAAGCAGACTCACTATGACTGGTGGATGCGACGGGTCGGGCGGATTCTGGAGCAATGCGATTTGATACGGATCGATCACTTCCGAGGTTTCGAAGCCTATTGGGAGGTCCCAGGGGATCGTCCCGATGCAATCGTAGGTGAATGGAAGCCGGGGCCTCGCGATGATTTCTTTGAAGCGATGCGAGGTTATCTCGGAGGAGGGGAACTGCCGGTGATTGCAGAAGATCTCGGTTTGATCACCGAGGAGGTCCATCAATTGCGAGACCGATTCCATTTCCCAGGGATGAAGATCATCCAGTTCGGTTTTGTGGGGGCGAAGAGTTCGTCGCTAGATCTACCCCATAACTATCCGACCCATTGCGTTGCTTATACCGGAACGCACGACAACGATACGGTGATCGGTTGGTTTAACAGCAAGCCTGGTCAAGGAAATACGAGTACGCAGGAGCAGATCGATGCGGAGAAGTCTTTCGCGCTTCGCTATTTGAATTGTCCGAGCGACCAGATTCATCTCGGGATGATCCGTGCCGTATGGAGTAGCGTTGCTGCCATCGCGATCGCTCCGATTCAAGATTTATTGGGGCTCGATGCGAAATCTCGAATGAATACCCCGGGTACTGCATCGGGCAATTGGACTTGGCGCTGCCCCCAGGGCCTTCTCGATTCTCCTTCTTCCTCTTGGTTAGCTGATATCACAGATGTTTATGGTCGTTCGGAGTAGGTGGGGGTTTTAGGGGGAACCACGGAATACACGGAAAAAAGAAGGCTTAAGGGGTAAGGCTGGGCTGTCAAAAAGTTGGTGTTGTGGGGATTTAGGTTTGCGCAAGTTTCGTTC
>CAYMXM010000489.1:0-4268 GCA_964394065.1 uncultured Pirellula sp.
ATCCATCCCAGGTCTCACAGCGCGCCCTTCGTGCCTCAGGGACGTGCCACCCGACACTCGAGATATTCCCAACAAGGGCTGCGTTCACTCGCGACGCTATCCCTCGCTTACGCCACGGGTTGTGATGGGGGGACGCTTCGCGTCCGCCCCCTTAACACTGATGCGTCAGGCCACCCCGATCCCTCTCCCCGATCCGTTCCTCCCCCTTCTGGCGAGATGGAGCGGAGGGGTTTACACTTTCTCTAGCATCACGACGGGGTCTTATCGGGGGTACGGTCTCTCAAAGCGTCGGCGATTCATATTGAATTTAGAATTTGTTTGCATCGCATGGTGTTCGATTGGAAATTGCTTCTTTGCTTTCTAGCGGTCACCCTCCTCCCGGCTGGTTTCCTCTCGTGGCTCGTGGTCGGTTGGGTTCGAGCTAACGCCGTTCGCCTCGGGTTGATGGATCTTCCCAATGAGCGAAAGGTCCACACCGTTCCGATCCCTCGTGGGGGAGGCGTTGGGATTGTGATCGGAGTTGTGTTTACTTATGGGCTCGGTGCCCTCGGGGTTTGGCTCGTTCAAAGCAATGCGTTTGGGCTGCAACAGCTTGTCCCGGAAGGCTTGCGAGTTCATCTCCCGGGGCTCCTGAGTCGGCTCCCGCAGTTCCTGGTTCTTCTCGGCGGGGGAGTCGCGTTGGCGGTTCTCGGTTTTCTCGACGATCTAGGAGGACTGCGTTGGCAAATCCGTCTGATGATCGAGTTCCTCGTCGCGGGGATCGTCGTCTATTGGCAGAACCTGCAACTCACGGCCTATATTGAGATCCCGTGGCTCACCTCCTTGTTGAGCGTTCTTTGGATCGTTCTTTTGGTCAACTCCTTCAACATGCTCGACAACATGGATGCTTTGAGCGCTGGAGTCGCGAGTATCATTTGCATTATGCTGACCGTTATGTTGCTCACATCGGGAGAGGCGACGAAGGGGCAGCCGCAGTTGTTCGTCGCTTCGATGCTCCTGACGCTCCTAGGTGGACTCCTGGGGTTCCTTCGTTACAACTGGCCCCCTGCGTCGATTTTCATGGGGGATGCGGGAAGCTATTTCATCGGGTATTGGATCGCGATCGCGACCCTCCTTTCCACGTACGTCGATGTCAACGGATCGACTCCCCATGCGGTCGTCGCCCCGCTCTGCTTGTTGGCGATCCCGATCTACGACACAATGAGCGTCATCTGGATCCGTATCCGGGAGGGCCGAAGCCCGTTTCAAGCCGACCGACGCCATTTTTCCCATCGATTGGTCGACATGGGATTGAGCAAAACGCAGTCGGTCTGGACGATCTACCTTGCGACGATCACCTGTTCGCTCGGAGCGCTGCTCCTGCCGAGGACTGACCTTGTAGGAGCGGTCTTTGTCTTAACGATCGTCTTTTGCATGCTCGCCATGGTAAGCATGATCGAAAGGTTGCATGGGAAGAGTAACAAACCGTGAACGAACAGCAATTGCCAAGACAACGATCGAGTTGGGTCTTCAAGTTACCCGACACTGCGACGCAGTTTTTGTTGGGAGTCTATTTAGTCGCATCGCAGTGGAATCCATGCGACTCGACTAGCGTCTCGACAGGTGCTTCTCTTTTCCTCATCGTCTTGGGGATCGCTTTAGGGCTCTTCACCTCCCTCGACCGAATGCTCGATGACCAAGAGCATCGCATATCCCTCAACTGGAAACTTCTCGTTACCGGTTTTTTTGTTTGGTTAGCGTTCGCCACCTATCAAGCCTATGGACGGGAGAATTTCCGTTCGGCGATGCTAGGTTTTTGGCAATCGGTTGGGATTCTGGGTGTCGTGAGTAGCTTCTACCATCAAGCGACCAAACCAGGGCATCTCGAATCGATGTTGCGATGGGTGGTGGGGACGGTGGCTGGAACCATTCTTTATGCGTTGTACCAGTATTTCTACTCGTTCCCTCAGCTGCGAGCCCAATTCGAAGCTTCCCCGGAAACGTTTCTCAGCGACCGAAACATAAACCTTGTTCCCGGTTCCACCGAAGCGATTCAGTGGGAAAACCGTCTGATGAGTACCGAACCGTTCGGTCCCTTTGCCTTGACCAACTCCTTGGCTGGGTTCGTGGGACCATGGTTCGTGGTGATCATCGCGGCCATCCTGTGGATTTTGATTCCCGAGTTTTCCGATCGGGAGCGTAAAACCGCAGGTTCCCGGGAGTGGATTCGACGTTTCCCAGGCTACTTCCTCACCCTTTGGCTTTTGGTGATCGGGTCGATCGCCGTTCTTGTAATGACCAAGAGCCGGACGGCTTGGTTGGCAACGATCGTCACCGGTTTTCTTTTGCTCATAGGGAACAGTTCGGTGGGGCGTCGCTCTTGGGAAAGGTTGCGTCCTTACCGCGCGGGGTTCACGTTGATCTTCATGATCGTCGGCTTGATCGGCGCCGTGACCCTTTGGCGCGATCCTCTTCTTTTAACGGAGGCGAGCAAGTCCTTTTCCTATCGGCTTCAATACTGGCGAGGTGCGATGTCGATCGTGGAATCCTCCCCGCTATTCGGTATCGGTCCTCTCAACTTCCAGAACCACTACACTGCGGTGAAGGAATTGACGGCTTCGGAGACACCAGCCGACCCGCACAACATGTGGGGAGAGATCGCGGTTTGGGGAGGAATCCCTGCCTTGTTGATCGCGCTGGCCATGGCGCTTGGGTTGCTGCAGCTTTTCGCGGTCAACATCGCGCGAGAAGAGGTATCCGGGGAGGAGCGATTGCGAAGGTTGGAGCCCAACCGCAAAGGGGTGATCGCAGTCGACTTCGGTGCAAGCTTTGGTTTCGTGGCCGTCCTTTCCCTTTCGTGGCTCTTTGCGGACCTGGATACGAAGCTATCGGCGGCCTTGTTCGTCGTGGCGGGCTTCTACACAGCGAGCAGTCTTACCTCTCCAAACTGGGGGAGGTTTGTGCGGGAGAATTTATCGAAGATCGGTCTCATTCTTTGCGTTTTCATGGGAATCCACCTTTTCTTCTCGGGGGGCTGGATGCAACCCGGGAGCATGAACAGCATCGTGATCGGAGCCTCGTTAGCCTTCATCGGTTCGCGGGTTCGGCCGGCCCGTACGGAGGACCTCCACGAATGGAGCCCCTGGATTCCGCTTGTCACCTGGAGTGGACTCGCGATTGTTTTTGCTGTTACCACTTATGTTCCAGAGTCGCGGTATACCAATTGGGTGGTCGATCGCCAGTTGGGATTCTGGGATGGTGCAACCCTTCGGGAATGGCGGGATCTGCAGCAGATCCATAAATATGCGCCGGAAATTCCTGATGCGATCGGGGCGCATGCTTGGAGCCGAATCGTTGACCGAAAGATTGGTGACCAGGCTCGACGCGATTGGCTCGATCTCTATATCGAAGCGACCGCAGAGCAGCTTCGACGCGATCCACGAAGTGCGAACACCCATTTTCGAATCGCCGACCAGAACCTCCGCTTAGCCGAGTTTTTGGGGGTGGAATCCGAAGCAGGGAAGGAGTTGCTGGAGAAAGGAGCGGAGGGGTTCCGGGAGGCCGCCAAGCTCTCCCCTACCGATATTTCGATCCAGCTCCAGACGGCGATCGTCAATTTTTACGTCAACGATTTGACGGGTGCCAAAGAGAGGGCTGAGCAAGTAGAATTGATCGATGAAACGACCCCTCACCTCGATCGAAAGCTCGGGGCGAGTCGCGTCTACATTCCGAACAAGCTTCGCTCCGAGTTCGGGCTTCCGAGCGAGCTGCTCTCGCCTGGACCCCCCCGCCTCGAGCCTGGTGAACCCATCCAATCCAAGTTGCGTAAGCTGCTGCGATTAGAGGAATAAAAAGCGTGGGCCGATAAATATCCGCTCCCGGAAGTCAGGGAGAGGTAGCCCCGGTAGGGGCGTTTAGAACTTAGGCGTGGGGCTTGCCCCACGTATAGAGGGCATAAAGTTGTTTTAGAGCCCCGGTAGGGGCGGGACCAAAAGGGAGCGCAAGTTTTGTCCCGCCCCTACCGGGGCTCAAGATATCTCGGGCGGGGATAGCGTGGGCCAAGGCCCACGCCTAAGTTCGAGACGCCCCTACCGGGGCTACCAAAAACGTGATCATTTTTAAACTCGATAATTCCACCTAGCCTCCCTAGCTTTACACCGAACTTTTTTGACGACGTATTTTAAATTACCACTCATGAAAACTGCTTTCATTCTTATCCTTCTCTCGATCGGTTTGGGGTACTTCGTTGCGCGGAGCGAGCTCAACGTCAGGAATGCCGAGGTGTCGAA
>CAYMXM010000490.1:0-4265 GCA_964394065.1 uncultured Pirellula sp.
AGCAGTCGAGAGCGAATCTCTCATCGCTAGCACCGCAGGCAAAGTCTGGAAAAACGAATCCCGCATCTGGCAGTAGGGACGAGCCCCAGGTTGTCAAAAAGTGAGTGTTGTGGGGGTTTAGGTTTGCGCAAGTTTCGTTCTCTGATTCGCTTCTTGTCCGACCGGGGCTCGCCCCCGTCGGACACCGCTTTGGTGCCCTAGAACGCGCCGCGCTTTAAGATCTCCGCTCCCCTCTCCCCGAAGCGGGGCGAGGGGAGCTGATTCTTAATGCGCGGCGCTATCACTCACTAACGCCACGGGTTGCGATTGCGTGGGAAAATAATTCAACCTTCCCCACTAATGCGCATTGGATTCGAGTGTTTGCTCGGGAATCGGAATCTGCGATTCCGGCAATCGATCTCCCGCGAAGGGGCTTTCGGCTGCGCGTTGCGATTCTTGCGTGATGTCCGTCAAGATGCCGAACGGCATCAACATGAGGTAGACAACGCCGTAGAGAAAAAAGATGCAAAGGGGAATCGCAGCGCAAGTGAAGATCGCCGCTACCCATTTTGTTTCTTGATGGATCATCGCGTAGCGGGCAAGCATGAACAAAACTGTCGTCCCTCCTAGGAGCGCCAGCAAGGTCTTCAACGATATGCGATCCCCCATAAATCAAACTCCTACGCGATAGTCACTGGGATTCAAAAGCTAGTTACGACGACCATTATAGACGCTGTGGTCAGGCTTGAGGGGTGTGGGGTAAGACTTGAGGAGCGACTCTTCTTCAAACTTGAAGACACTCTTAATACTCCCTTCATACGTTGAGGATAAGTTACCCACACAAAAAACGGGTTGGTTCGCAATCTCGTTACATCGGCGTTGAGGGGTTGGACGCGAAGCGTCCCTCCATCACAACCCGACGCGTTAGCGAGGGATAGCGTCGCGAGTGAACCTAGCCCTTGTCGGAAAATCTCAGACGCCGGGTGGCACGCCCCTGAGGTACGAAGGGCGTGCTGCGAAGACCTCGCATTGGATGCGTGGTTGCCAGCGCTGTCCCTCGCTTACGCCACGGGTTGTGATTTTCGGGCCACCCTACGTCATCCAAATCCGCCTGTTTCTGAAGGTTGAATATTTAAACAACAAAGTTTCGTGAGGACTTTTGTGTATATTTTGCGCTACACTTGACGGAAGTGTAATCGATCCTCCGCTCCCGCTAGTTGGGCGCACCAATCGATCCCACTTGACTATTTTCACCTTCATCGAGAGGCGTCTATGCAGGCTCGGTCCCTTATCTCCTCCTCCCTTTTGGGAGCCTTTCTCTTCGCTGGTCTTCTCCAGCAGCCTTCGATTGCAGAACCACCGATCGGCAGCCAGAAAACGGCTTTTGATGAATACATTGCCAAGCCAGACAGCAGTTACGAGTGGAAGGTCGTTGGTCAAGTCACAACGGGAAAGTTTAAGACGTCGATTCTTCGACTCCACTCGCAGACTTGGCGAACGGAGCAAGAGGTTGATCGTCCCTTGTGGGAGCACTGGCTCGTCGTGACGGTTCCTCCCAAGGTCACTTCTGACAAAGCGTTTCTCTTGATTGGGGGTGGGAGCCATACCAGCAAACAACCGACGGGTCCTGATGCGGTCGCTTCCGCGATTGCGATGGCTTCGGGGGGGATCGTCGCGGAGCTAAAGAATGTTCCGAACCAGCCGCTGGTGTTTCACAACGATGGGGAGTCTCGTGTGGAAGACGATCTCATCGGATACGCTTGGTCGCAGTACTTGGAGTCGGGAGAC
The DNA here is from genome assembly GCA_964394065.1 of uncultured Pirellula sp. Taxonomy (GTDB): domain Bacteria; phylum Planctomycetota; class Planctomycetia; order Pirellulales; family Pirellulaceae; genus JBKCUI01. The sequence continues at coordinate 1,768 of CAYMXM010000490.1, forward strand.
CCCACATGGCTTCCTCGGTTCCCGATGGCCAAAGCCGCCGTGCGCGCTATGGATGCCATCACGGAGTTTTCCGCTTCCGAAGAGGGTGGGGCGCATTCGGTTACGAAGTTCGTTGTCGCAGGGGCCTCGAAGCGAGGCTGGACTACATGGATGACTGCAGTTGCCGATGACCGCGTGGTTGCGATCGTTCCTATCGTCATCGACGTTCTCAATATCGATCCTTCGTTGCGACATCACGGACAAGCTTACGGATTTTGGGCAGAGGCGATCGGTAACTACTATCAGCACCGCATCCTGCAACGATTTGATCACCCTCGACTTCAAGATCTCTATGCGCTGGTCGATCCCTTCGCCTATCGAGGAAGATTGACGATGCCGAAGTACATTGTCAACGGAAGTGGTGACCAGTTCTTCCTGCCAGACTCGTCTCAGTTCTACTTCGATCAATTGCCAGGAGAGAAACTGATTCGCTATGTTCCTAACGCAGACCATGGTTTGAAGAATACCGACGCGCCTTATAGCATCGCCACCTTCTATCAGTTGGTCGCCAATGGAAAGCCTCGTCCGGAATACTCGTGGAGTTTCGAAGAGGACGGAACCATTCGGGTAACGACCAAATCGAAACCGAGTCGGGTTTCGATGTGGCAAGCCAACAACCCCAAGGGAAGAGACTTCCGATTGAAAACGATTGGAGCAGCTTTCAAGGAGACCGAACTCTCGGAGGTTGAAGAGGGAGTGTATGTCGCCCCCAAAGTAGAAGGAAAAGAAGGGTGGACGGCGACCTTTGTCGAGTTGACTTACGAGGTTGGGACCTCATTTCCACTGGTGGTGACGACAGCGGTTCGAGTGACTCCCGACATACTCCCATACAAAGACATCGACTTGACCAAGGTTCTCTATGAACCCGAGCTAAAGAGGGGCGATAGTTCCACAACCGGCGAGAAAGCGGGAGGGAAATAAATGCTCTATATACCCAACGCACAAAGTTTGAGGTCGCGCTATTTGGGTATTCGCCGCAGCAAAGGGGCTGCTCAGCGCTTTCGATTCTCCGCTCCCCTCGCCCCTTTTAGGGGAGAGGGGCTGGGGGTGAGGGGTAACGCCGTTAAGCATTTTTCGAGAACGCCAATTTTGTCTCACCGTGCGATTTCTTCGTGGCCCGGGCGTCTCGCCCGGAGTTGCAGAGGCTCCCTCGGGCGAGACGCCCGGGCCACGTTCCCATGTAATAAACTTCCTTTTTCGGTTTGCTGTTCTTTTTTATCAGGACGAACGTTTATGAAACGAACCTCACACAAACTCGGGTTCACGCTAGTCGAGTTGCTAGTCGTGATCGCGATCATCGGCATCTTGGTCGGACTCCTCCTCCCAGCGGTTCAATCGGCGCGTGAAGCAGCTCGGCGAATGCAATGCAGCAACAATCTCAAACAAATCGGGTTAGCCTTTCACAACTACGAATCGGCCTTTAAATCTTTTCCTAACTCGTGGTACGCCGGCCCACCAGTACCTCCTTACAACATACACTCAGGGCTGGTCGGGTTGCTCCCCTTTATCGAGCAAGGTCCACTCTACGATCGATACGATTCGAGCGTCTCCCCGGTCAACGAGCGGGGACCTGTGGGGGTCGCCAATGTTGCAATCATTTCGACACCGATACCGGGATTTATATGTCCCTCGGCTCCCGGTGGTGGGGCCGATCGAATTTACAACGGAGGCGTGCCTGCAAACACACTCCCAGGACTGAGTCAGTCGACCTGGAAAGCAGCTCCCAGCGACTATTCAATTATCTCGGGGGTGAGAAATACCATCGCCAATGTCGCCTATGCAAACTGGGGAGGAGCAGGAGGCAATCGAGAGGGAGCGCTGCTACAAGCAACAGCAGCTAGCGCTCCTCGAAGCACCATCGGCGGAATCACCGACGGGACGAGCAACACCTACCTCATGGGGGAACGAACCGGCGGTGGCAAACTCTACTCGGGACGACGCGAAGTTTCGACACCTGCCGCCGTCTTCCAAGGCTTGAGTGCGACGAATGGAGGTGGATGGGGGGATCCTCTCATCGGCGAACACTGGATCGCCGGTTCGATTCGAGGAGCAACATCCCTGCCGATCGCAGAAGGCCCCTGTGCGATCAACTGCACCAACATTCGAAGCCAAGGCTTCCACAGTTTTCATACCGGTGGTGCTGGGTTCCTCATGGCGGACGGTTCTGTGCAGTTTAACTCCGAAGGAATCGATCCATTCGCCCTCGCAGCCCGAATCACTCGAGCTAAAGGTGAGGTCGTCTCGGCGGTGGACTAATCCCGGTTTCCGAGGCCCTTCTCGCCTTAAATTTCCGCTCCCTTCGCCCCCGGCCTGGCCTGACGCATCGGTGGTAAGAGGGTGGACGCGAAGCGTCCACCCATCACAACCCGTGGCGTAAGCGAGGGACAGAGTCGCGAGTGCACGTACCCTTGTCGGGAATATCTCAGGCGTCGGGTGGCACGTCCCTGAGGCACGAAGGG
>CAYMXM010000491.1:0-4260 GCA_964394065.1 uncultured Pirellula sp.
ACAAACCCAAATTGCCAAGTCACCCCCAATTGCCCAAAGTTCGCGTTTGCCCTGCTTGGGTGGCCCTGAGCTGGGGATTTGCAATGCGTGCATCGGGGGCGGGAGCTGGAGGCGGCGGTTAACGGAATAAATTCCGTTCTACATTGGACGCCCCCAGCTCTTGCCTCTTACTCATAATCGCGATTCAATTCCGCATCGGATAACCATTCGCCGAAAGACTCAGCAAGCTTTTCCACGTCACCGCCGTCGTGATGAAAACACCAAACCGAGTAATCATCCGAGGGATCGAGAAACAGCACGTCCCCATCTCCCGTAGCGATGGTCAATCCTGCTTCAAGACGCGTAAAAGGGAAATCGTTCTCATCTTCATCGACCGTAGCGTCCCCTTCGATGAATTCCGCGATCGCTCGCGTGTATCCTCTTAGTTGGTGAATATATGGATACTCGGTACCATCGATATTGGTAGCGTCCAGTAATGCGCCGGAAGTTGCAAACCACCAAGAAACATCGTCATATTCATACGGCAGGTCGCCTGCGTGAGACTGGAGAAACGCAGTGTACTCGGCTGGTAGTTCTGGAAGCGTGGTCATGATTGGTCTCGTAAAATATGGCCTAGCTTTGTGATCGCATCAGTATAATGGTATTTGTGCCAATTGGCGAGCTTTCGGAAATGGGAGAGAGGCATGGTAGAACGACAGGCGACGACTAAATTTCCCCGTGAGGATATGATCCAGCCAGACATGGTTCGAGTTTTAGTACTGAAAACTGAAGCTGAACGACTGCAAATAGCTTGGGGGATGTGGCGTTCCGCGCGTCGGATGATCGAGAGGATCGTTGCGGCAGAATCCCCAGAGCTTCCCTCCACCAAACAACAAGCGATCGTGGCGAGGAGACTCTCTAGTGGAACCTGAGGATCTCCTGCAACTTGTCGTTCAAGTATGTGACCTCCTTTGACTGACACTTGGCCCCTCATTCGTAAGATTCGTTCGATTCGTGGTTCATCCCCACTTCTTTTTTCCGTGTCTTCCGTGTATTCCGTGGTTCCCCCCCATCTTCCAGGGTTGACGCTGCCCCCAAAATTTCGACACTCCAATCCCTAGAAACAGGACAAAACCAATCTCGAGGGCGGAATGAACTCCTACAACCTAACCCACCTCAAGCAGCTTGAGGCGGAAAGCATCCACATTATCCGAGAAGTCGCCGCTGAGTTCAAAAAACCGGTCATGCTCTACTCGGTCGGAAAAGACTCGGCCGTCATGACCCACTTGGCGTTGAAAGCCTTCTACCCGGCCAAGCCTCCGTTCCCCTTCCTCCACGTCGATACGACCTGGAAATTCAAGGAAATGATCCAGTTTCGCGACTCCTACGTGAAGAACGAACTAGGGATCGAACTCCTCGTCCACATCAATCAAGAAGGGCTCGCCCTGGGGATCAGCCCCTTTGAAAATAGTGAGAAGCACACGGAGCTGATGAAAACCGACGCCCTCAAACAAGCCCTCAACAAATACGGCTTCGACGCCGCCTTCGGAGGAGCTCGGCGGGATGAGGAGAAGTCTCGGGCGAAGGAGCGGGTCTTTTCCTTCCGAGACAAATTCCATCGCTGGGACCCGAAAAACCAACGCCCCGAACTCTGGAACCTTTACAACGCGAAGGTCAATCCGGGGGAAAGCATTCGGGTCTTTCCTTTGTCGAACTGGACCGAACTCGATATCTGGCAATACATCTACCTCGAAAAGATCCCTCTCCCCGACCTTTATCTCGCGAAGCGGCGCAAAGTCGTCAACCGAAACGGGATCTGGATCGATGTCAACGACGAACGGATGGTTATCGAGCCTGGCGAAGTCATCGAGGAGAAGATGGTTCGATTCCGAACCCTCGGTTGCTACCCACTCACCGGAGGAGTCGAGTCGGACGCGAGCACCCTCCCGCAAGTGATCCAGGAGATGCTCCTCACCAAAACCTCCGAACGACAAGGGCGCGTCATCGATAAAGATGGCGGTGGTGCCGGCATGGAACTCAAAAAGATTCAAGGATACTTTTAAACAAAATGTCGCACCAAAGTGAACTGATCGCCAAGGATATCATCGCCTACCTCGAGCAGCATGAAAAGAAGGAACTCCTTCGCTTCATCACCTGCGGTAGCGTCGACGACGGGAAGAGTACCCTCATCGGCAGACTTCTCTACGACAGCAAGATGCTGTACGAGGATCAAATCGCGCAACTCGAGGACGAGAGCCGCAAACACGGAACGACCGGTGGCGAGTTCGATCCCGCCCTCGTTACCGATGGCCTGCGAGCCGAACGTGAACAAGGGATCACGATCGACGTCGCCTATCGCTATTTCTCGACGGCCAAACGGAAGTTCATCATCGCCGACACCCCCGGCCACGAGCAGTACACTCGCAACATGGCCACCGGTGCATCGACGGCCGATCTCGCGATCATCCTGATCGATGCTCGGCACGGTGTTCTCACCCAGACGAAGCGTCATAGCTTTATCGTCTCGCTCCTGGGAATCCGGCACGTCCTCGTCACCGTGAACAAAATGGACTTGGTCGACTATAGTCAAGAGCGCTTCGACGAGATCTGCAACGACTACCGCTCGTTTGCATCCCGACTCCAACTACCCGACCTCCATTTCATCCCGATCGCTGCGCTGCATGGCGAGAACTTGGTCGACCCAAGCTCGAATATGCCTTGGTATCGCGGCAGCACCTTGATGAACATGCTGGAGACGGTCTACATCGGATCGGATCGCAATTTCGAGGACTTCCGATTGCCGATTCAAATCGTCAATCGCCCCAATCTCAACTTCCGAGGATTCTGCGGCACGATCGCATCGGGGATCATTCGCAAGGGGGATGAGATCATGGTCCTCCCAGCGAAGAAGACGAGCCGGGTGAAGGAGATCGTCACCTTTGACGGAAAGCTTGAAGAAGCCTTCGCCCCTCAGTCCGTTACCTTGGTCCTCGAAGACGAGATCGATTGCTCCCGCGGCGATATGATCGTTCGCCCTGGCAACGTGCCGAAGATCTCCAACAATTTCGATGCGACGATCGCCTGGATGTCGGCCGATGCAATGGTCCCCGGCAAGACCTATCTCTTCAAACAGACTTCGCAGACCGTCACTGGACAGATCGATTCGTTGAAGTATCGGGTTGATGTGAACACGTTGCACCGAACTCCGTCACCCGAACTCCAATTGAACGAGATCGGACGTTGCTCGGTTACTTTGAGCCAGCCCTTCTTCTTCGACGCCTATCGACGGAACCGGATGACGGGAGCTTTCATCATCATCGACCGCATCACCAATGCGACCGTCGGTGCAGGGATGATCTCGGAACGGGATACCGCCAAACAAGCGCTAGCTGCTTGGGAGGAAAACGAACAAACGGATGCGGGAGCAACCGGGGAAGTCTCCCAAGTCAGCGACGCCGAGCGGATCGCTCGATTCGGCCAGCAGCCGGTGACGGTTCTTTTCACGGGGCTTCCCAATTCAGGCAAGACGACCCTTGCCCGATCGGTCGAACGAAATCTCTTCGACAACGGTCGCGCGGTGGGAGTTCTCGACGGGGAGTTGATGCGGCGCGGTGTGAACAAGGACTTGGGGTATACGGCCGAAGAGCGAAGCGAAAACCTCCGTCGCTCAGCCCATGTTGCGAAATTGTTCAACGATCACGGCCTCATCTGCTTAGCAGCCTTCGTCGCCCCCAACCAATCGGTCCGAGACCGCGTTGCGGAGGTCGTCGGCAAAGGTCGGTTCTTGGTCGTACATTGCGTAGCAGACGATTCCCTTCGCATTTCTCGATTCGAATCGCAAGGCTCCGACGGAGTATCGATTCAAGAACGGATGGCAGGAATCGAATACGAGACCCCCGACAACGCCGATCTTGTACTCGATACCGGGAAGCAGTCTCTCGAAGAATGCACCCTCGCCGTACTCGAATTGCTTCAAAGCAAAGAGTTCATTCGTTAGGCTTGAGGGGTGAGGCTTGAGGAAGAAGAGGGCTTCGCCCCGACCTGACGCATCGGCGCGAATATAAAGTGTTTGTGTAGTTTGGCCGACGCGTAAGCGAGGCACGAAAATCACAACCCGTGGCGTAAGCGCAGCGCCACCGCCGGTGGATCGTGATGAGGCTCCAACGATCCCGGAGGGATCGCAGAAGCGTTCGAGTTACCAAGCAGCGAGCGAGAAACTTGGCCAATGTTCCTAGCACTTCTACCCCTCACCCCCAGCCCCTCTCCCCTAAAAGGGGCGAG
>CAYMXM010000492.1:0-4254 GCA_964394065.1 uncultured Pirellula sp.
CCGTGGCGTAAGCGAGGGACAGCGCTGGCAACCAAGCATCCATCCGAGGTCTCACAGCACGCCCTTCTTGCCTCAGGGTTGGAGGGATCGAGAGATCGGGGAGGGGTGCCCCCGTTCTTACCGTTGCCTGTTTCTAGAATAGACTTTAGATCTTGGGCTTTGGACTTTAGGAAGAACATCGCCCATAAGGCTTCTGCTCCCCTCGCCCCTTTTAGGGGAGAGGGGCCGGGGGTGAGGGGTAGAAGTGCTAGTAACAAAAACCTTGTTGGAAACGTTGTACTTCACGCTCCCCTCCCCGATCCGTTGGATCGACCCTCCCCAAAGGGGAGGGTTGTTTTCCACCTGCTGCGCGGTGGAAGAAAAGTAAAATAGTGCAACTTCAAAACTGACGCGTCGGGCTTGTACTGGGGCCTCACCCCCGCGCAACTGGGGTTTTATCCATCCAGATTTCTATTCCGCTTCTTCCTCTACCCGATGATCTGGTCGAGCTCGGGTGTTGAGAACTTCCCAAGGTTTCGGATAGTAATAGTGCGGGACCCACTTGCCGCAGTGGTTGGCGTAGTTCCCGTTCGCCTTGTTGATTTCCCAAGCCATCGCTTCTTGGCTAGTTGGTTCGACAACACTTGCGATCTTTCCGCCGATGTAGCGAGGTCGATTGTAAGTAGCCCGATATTCCGGCCAAGCGTTCCAAATCTTCTTAGGGAAAATGTCGGGTCGTTGTTGGGCAGGATCGAGGTAGGTTCCCGAAAGGAAATCGCCACCGAAGGAAACCGACGAGGTCAACCCGCCGAGAATCAACGATGCAAGAATCCATTTGCTTCGACTTAGAATTGCCATCGGGTTCTCCTTAACACTTTTAGCTCAATACAATAAATGCTTTGCAACGTGCCTTTCACTGGTATCGCCCAAAGGCGTTTCCTAGGTTGCATCAACCCGTTGAAATCATTGAAAGGGTAAATGCAATCATTCGGCCTGCGCCTGTGGATCGGAAAGTAACGATTGTACGGTTTCTGCGTCTTACATTTTCTGCTCCGCTCGCCGCCTTTGTGGTGGCCTGACGCATCGGAGTTAAGGGGGTAGACGCAAAGCGTCCCCCCATCACAACCCGACGCGTTAGCGAGGGACAGCGTCGCGAGTGCACGTAGCCGTTGTCAGGAATATCTCAGCGTCGGGTGCCGCACCCCAGAGGCACGAAGGGCGTGCTGTGAGACCTGGGATTGGATGCCTAGTTTCCGGTGCTATCCCTCGCTTACGCCACGGGTTGTGATTTTCGGCCCTCCCCTTCAAACTTCACTCCCCTCTCCTACGCGATCTCTTCAATCTTCGGTGTTTCTCATTGCGAGTCAAAACGCCCCAATGAAGCGACTCGTCTTGCTCATATCGTTTACCTAGGGTCAGCGCCGTAAGCGCTTTGGATAACTCATGTCCAAGATAAAACGCGTGGGAGGCATCCACATTGGTGGACTGAGGGATCTTCATCAGTTCCTCCATCATCTCAAACGGGTCCGTTCCTCGAATGTGAACTCCTGCGCTGACCAGATGGATCTGCTTCTCATCTATAAAGACCCGATAGTTGTTATCCTTAATCGTCGCCGCTAACTGAGCGATCGTTTGCTCACTGTAGTTCCCTCGCCGAGGGTCTCGCAGCATGACCAGTCCCTCTTCCAAGCGTTTCGGTGGTACGCGATGACGAACGGCGTAATGAACAAGTCGCCGCGCTACATCGCATTCTCGAACGCTCGTCGCGCTCCAGGAAATCACTTGGGTCGTCAAGACGCTTCCGATCTGTTGCTCTTCGCAGAACCCCAACAGCAACGTGTTGATCGCTCCCGAATCTGCGTCGGTCAGTTCGGTCACGTTTCCAATCCCCATCATCATGGGCGCATCAGGAAAGTGGCGTCGTGTCTCCAAATACCGACCGAGAGATGCCGAAAACCCGCAACCGATCGGTTCAAGAATGGGGTCAAGCCGGAACGGTACGCCTTGATCGCCGAGATAACTCACCGTTTCCTCCAAGCTCTTCAGATACCCCTCCTCCAAGTTTTGAGGAACGACCACTACCTCCACTCCCCAGTCAGGAGCGCTCGTTCGGTTCTTTTCGTTTACCGATAGAACGAGGGATGCACCGCTTCGAGTCGCTTGCGCAACCTCCCAAGAATCGAATGAATCGATCGAGATTGCGATCCCCTCATCTCGAATAGCCTTAACGCAATCCCCTACGTTGGTCCAACGAAAACCTGGCTCACAGCCGAGATCGATCCTATCCGCCCCTGCATCGACGAGGCGTTTCGATTCTTGAAGAAGATCGTCCAACGAATAGCGTGGAGCGTAGTTGATCTCGGCGATGATCTCGATCGCGTAGTCTCCGTAGTCCTCCGATCGAAACGATTGTTCACCAAAGAGTCGTGGCAGATCACGAACATCTTTCGGTCCACAATCGACAGGGATCGTTGATGCGAGTCCAGCGCGGATTTCTTCCAAGCCTGACTCTAGATAACCTGGCAGGAGAACGCGAGTCGATCCATCGGGGATCTCGATGTGACGAAGCAACCACTTCGGTGTCATCAACGCAGCGACGGTGATCGGCAAGACATCGATCGTGAACTCGAAGTGATGTTTGCGAGCAAGTTGTTCCACCACTTCGCGCAGCGCAGGCTCCGCGAGCTTGCCTGTTACAAAGTGGATCGATTGAATTTCCTTCATCAGCTTTTGCTAGAGCCCTCTTGACCGATGATCGTAGATACTAGAACATGATGGTAACGAGAAGCACAATGAAGTCGTAGTCATGATGACGCGTTTCGTGGCCGGTGCTTCTCGTTTTTTTATTGGTGGATACTTCAACTCTCAATATGCAGATTCTGTTCGAGCATCCTTGGTTCGTCGTCATCAACAAACCAACGGATCTTCTTAGTCAAGCGGTCGACGGCATCGACTCGGTGCAAACCAAGCTCGAGGAGGAGCTTCGCCCCCTCACTCCGTCTGGTGCAAACCCCTTCGTTGGAATCCCCCATCGATTGGATCGTGTCACGACAGGTATTATGGTAGTCGCTCGCAACCAGCGTGCGCTGCGGCGACTCAGCGAGCAATTCGCTTCGCGAAAGGTTCGAAAAACTTACCATGCGTTGGTCGAAAACTTGGCCACGAAAGAATCGACAATCGTGACCTGGGCGTCTCGCCCGGAGGAGCCTTTGCAAGATCGAGCGAGACGCCCGGGCCACGGTGAGGAAGCCCCCAATTTCCCCGGTGTAAATGATTCACCGAATTTGGCCAACCAGAGTATTATCAAGGAGGCGAGCCGTTGGGAGGATTGGATGCGCAAGATTCCCGACGTTGCGAAAGGAGAGATTTGTGCGGAGGGAGACGAAGGGGCTCGGCAAGGGGTGCTTCATCAACGACTCCTTCGACAGGGGATGTTGTCCCATTCTCCGAATCGATTGAGTTTATTGGAGGTGGAATTGGAAACCGGGAGGATGCATCAGATTCGATTGCAGTGCGCCGTTCGCGGGTATCCGATCGTTGGTGATTCCCTTTATGGCAGCACGATGACTTGGTTGGAGGGAACATTTTGGCAATCCCCTATTGCTTTGCATGCCAGGACGATCGAGTTTCATCATCCTCAGACCTCCGAACTCCTCCGGTTCGAAGCCCCATATCCGGAAGCATGGGACCGAATCCAGTGGACCTAGAGTTGAGCGAACGATGTTAGAACGGAAGAGTCTCAAGTGGCCGATCTTGCTCGCCATCGTCATGATCACCATGATCGTGGGGCTGACGGTTGGATGGGTCTTGCTCAACGTATTCGGAGCGATCTCTAGCGAGTCTAGCTCGACCCTCTACTGGGTGATGCTGACGGTCGGTTCGATCATGTTCGGTTTTATTCTGACCGGTGTGATCCTCTACCTCGTTTGGAGCATTCAACAGATCGACTTAAACCGTCGTCAAAGCAATTTTCTCGACGCCGTAACTCACGAACTCAAAAGCCCGATCGCATCGTTAAAGCTCTTTCTGCAAACGCTTCATCGCCACCCGATGGATGAAAAACAGCGGCGCGAGTTCTACCAATCGATGATGGATGACGTCGATCGATTGGATCGGTTGATCACTCAGTTGCTCGATGTCGCGAAGCTAGACCACCAAGCGGGCGTTTCAGAGCCGGAGACTTGGGTCTCTCTCATGGATGTCGCGATCAATACGTTGAGCAAGTTGGCCGAACAGTATCGCCTTTCTGAAGAGACGATCCAGTTGAAGATCGAG
>CAYMXM010000493.1:0-4227 GCA_964394065.1 uncultured Pirellula sp.
GCGGCTTAGTAAACAATGGCTTAGTTAGATCTCACTTCTACCCCTCACCCCCGGCTCCTCTCCCCGAAGCGGGGCGAGGGGAGCAGAGATATAAAGCGCGGCGCGTACCAAGACTAAAAACGCGGAAGTTATTTTGGGACAGTTCCTTACCACCGATGCCCCAGCCCAGTCTGTGCCATGCCGAAAACCTTCCATCCTTCCCCAACGCAATCCGACATCGAAGCGATCTACCGTTCCGAGTCGCGGAGGGTTTATGCTTCTTTAATCCGAACGCTACGCGATTTCGATTTGGCTGAAGAAGCACTCCAGGAAGCGTTCGCTATTGCGATGCAAAAGTGGCCAACCGAAGGGATACCTGACAACCCGAGAGCTTGGTTGGTATCGACAGGACGGTTCAAAGCGATCGACGCAATGCGACGTCGGGGACGAATCAATGCGATGCAACAAGAGATCGCATACCGCATGGAAGGTATCGCTCAGTCGAATGCTGCGAAGGAAAGGAAGAGCATTGAAGATGATCGCCTTCGTTTGATCTTCACCTGCTGCCATCCGGCAATCGATTCCAAGGTGCAGATTCCGCTGACCCTTCGCGAAGTCTGTGGACTGACCACCGAAGAGATCGCCAGTGCGTTTCTCACCGCACCCTCGACCATGGCCCAACGGATCGTTCGAGGGAAAGCGAAGATTCGGGATGCGGGAATTCCGTTTTCCATTCCGTCTTCCGAAGAGCTTCCGGAACGGCTCGACGGGGTGTTGTCGGTGATCTACCTCGTCTTCAGCGAAGGCTACTCTGCCTCCTCGGGTGCATCCCTCACACGAGCCGACATCTCTAGCGAAGCGATTCGGCTGGGAAGACTGCTCGTGGAACTCCTTCCCGATACGGAAGCCATCGGGCTGTTGGCTTTGATGCTCTTGCAAGAGTCGCGGCGTCTAGCAAGAGTAGATGCCCAGGGAGAGATCGTACTGCTAGAGGACCAGGATCGTTCCCTTTGGAATCAGGCCTATATCGGCGAAGGGCTGCAGCTCGTATCCAACGCAATGAATTCGGGTGACGTTGGTGTCTACTCCATTCAGGCGGCCATCGCTGCTGAACATGCGCGTGCACCGAAGCCTTCCGACGTGAACTGGAGGCAAATCACAACTCTCTACGACACCCTTCTTCAGATTCATCCGTCTCCGATCGTAGAGCTTAATAGAGCAGTCGCCCTCGCCATGCGGGACGGCCCCGACATCGGGTTAACGCAGATCCAGTCGATCCTCGACCGTGGTGAGTTGACCGACTACCATTTAATTTACGCTGCCATCGCCGATCTCAATCGCCGCGCCAATCGATTTGCGGAAGCCCGAGTCGCCTACGAGCGCGCGTTGAAGCTAACCCAACAAGAACCTGAACAAAGACTCCTTCGCAAACGACTGAAAGAGCTGGGGTGAGGTCTGAGCTGTCAAAAAGTTGGTGTTGACATAGTTTTTTGAGTGTCCAGATTTACTCCTTTTTAACCGCAGGGGACGCGGAGGTTCGCAGAGGTATCCGAGAGGAAATCGGATGCTTCGCATCCTCTTGGCCCGGAGGGCGATACATATGGATTTCCTGGAGGCCCGAGATCCAGATGTATCGCTCTACGGGCTCCAGAAGGGAACATTCTAATGAAGTGCAATCGCCACTAATTTCGGGAACAAAACTTGCGAAAATCCAATCCCTCACAATACCAACTTTTTGACAGCCCAGCGTTACCCCTATGTAGGGGGTAGTAATTCCTTATAAAAAGCTGCATTTCACTGAAGGGCAATGAAATGCCCGGAATCCCCTATTAGGTGCTTGCTACCATTAAACTCAATGCAAATAAACGTCATGGAGGGCTCTCCCTGCCCCGTCCAAGTGCGCAATCGCCCGTTTTCAATACTCCAAGTCGCATTATTGGCAACAACTTTTCTTGAGTTCACGTTGTAAACAGCACCATTCTCCTGGAACCTCCAACCAGTGGGATTCCAAAAATAATTAACTGTCTTACCCGCTATGTCCTTATGTGACAATTCATGGACTTGAAGGATTGGTCTAACGGGAGGCTGAGCGGGGCTTTTGATTGCATACTTCCTCAGGATATCCCTTCGCCCGATCGCTTGGAAAAACTCGGAGGCATCTCCGTCCTTAGCATCGACTTTCAAAATTTCCTCCCAGATTTTAGCGGCCCCTGGCAGATCTCCGTTCGCAAACTCTGCTTTGGCCAATCGCTTTACTTCCTCCTTCAACTCCTTATCTGCCTCAGCAATCGCTTTGTCGTATGCAAGCTGAGCTTCAGCTAACTTAGAAGCTATCTCAACCTGAGTCGTGTGACGCCTTTCGAAAAGTTCCTCAATAGTCATAGGCACCACTTGCGTTGTCTCTTGTGCCATTGCGGGAAGAAAGGTTAACAGACCAATAGAAACAGCAATAAAAATTCGCACGAAGGCCTCCGATGTGGGTTAATAGGGTCGGATTTATTATAGCCAACAGGCTAACAGAACAAAGTCTCCTCATTTGAAGTGTCAATCGTAACTAGGATCCTCCATTTTCGCAGGGTGGCGGGTTGGATTGCGATTTAGTGATCGCAATTTTTGATGGTGCTGATACAAAATAGTTGGATCCCAATTTTAGTCGACCAATTGACAGCTCGAGCCCTTTGGATATCGTCAAGTATCTCTGTCTTCGCTCGCTGGAGTGAGGATGAGAACGCTCCCCGATTGCCGCGCGGCAACACAATCGCAACTTCGCCTCTTGCATAAGAGGAGATGAGGCAAGGCTCGCAGCGAGTCGTTACTCCATCTGGTGCGAGAGGCCTCAGTAGGGTGATTGCGATCGAAATGCTTCGCATCACCCACGCTTGAGACCCAGGTGAGGTTCTCTACCTTGGGGGCCAGCCCCCAAGGTGGCAAAGGTTGGATGCCAGTCGCTGGCTCGTGCCATCGATCAATGCGTAGGGCTATTGTGACTCGGCAGAGATATAGCAAATTTTCTTATCCCCAAATCAGCAACTGCGTTTCCGGGAAAATCAACCAACAGATTGTGAAACGTACTTCAACCACCCTGCGAAAGTGGCGGATTCTTAGTTGCGATTGACACATTGAAGTAGACGTTAGGGTCAGGCGAATGCCTCTCTAAACAAGCATGCCGCCTTGAGTAGGGCAGTGATCGCAAAGATCAGGCAAAACAAAATTAAAAGAAGTTTAGGCAGTCCGAATCCTAGAAGTGGAGCATCTTTTGCGGGTACAATGAAGAGTTCCGGTAATCTGTTAAGGATCGAGCATTGATAAAAAGGAAGGAAGAGGGGGGCGATGAAGTTTTTTTGGTTAGTAGCAGTCGCATCGTTAGTAAGCTCTGTGGCGATTCCGGCGCAGGCCGATACGGGAGAGCAAACCCCAGAGGCAACACAAGTCGAGAAGACGATGAATCAATTGGCTGCCGACATTCAAGACGCCGATGCCGTATTAGAGGAGGCTGTGGCCTTGCACGCAGAGCTGGTCAAGGCGGCGGAAAAAAACGCTATCGAAACAATCGAAAAAGAAGCCAAAGCGAGAGTAGCAGAGGGGGATTTGCCAGGTGCCTTCAAGGCTTGGGAGCAGGTTCTTAAAATCGACACAAACAATGCAGATGCCAGAGCCTTTTTCGAATTAATTAAACGGCTTGATGTAATCAAAAGGATAGAATCGCAGGCAAAATCAAAGCCAACACCAGTCACCTCACCTAAAATCGCTCCTGCCGCGGTTGAACCAGTTCCGAAAAACCCAATAGCCACAATCGCAGGGAAGTGGACAGTGGTTTTTGGAACCACTGGTTCCCGACAAGAGCATACAATCGACGAGAAAGGGATGATTGATGGTTCACCTTTGATGATACATGAGGGACGGATTCTATGGAAGCATTCGTCGGAGGATCGAGAGATTATCCCATCAGGAAACAGGTTGATCGTACTTGCTTGGTCAAGAAGCAAAGGAAAAAATGCTCTCACACCTCCAACCACCATTCGAGGGGTTCCCAATCACGTCGGTATCGCTCACAGGACTGGTGGTTAATCAATCCCACCAAATCCAGGCGAATGAACCCCTCCCGGAAAATTGCTTCACAGCGTTGCAATTCGGGAAAGAGTAGCTGGGAATGAATGAAGGTGGACGATGGCAGTGTTAGATCTCACTTCTACCCCCAGGGCAAACGCGAACTTTGGGCAATTGGGGGTGACTTGGCAATTTGGGTTT
>CAYMXM010000494.1:0-4203 GCA_964394065.1 uncultured Pirellula sp.
CATCCCTCTGATATCCCGAAGGGATTACAGCCATTAGCCGGTGGTAAGCGCAGCGTTCGAGTTACCAGCTACACTCGCGGTGTGTTCCATGGCCGCTTTGGGTGCGAAAGAAAATTGTAATAGAAACGAGGATTGACTCGTCAGCTCGATCTGAGCTGGAAGCAGCGGCCACTTCAAACACCCTACGACTACGCCCCCTCGAAACCGGAAATTATTTCGGGACCGTTTCTCAGGCGTTAGTCCAGTCGTATCCCGAGTATTCGTAGTCGTGCGAGCCATCGTCATAGAGATTGACGATGGAGTAGCCCTCAGCAAATCCTTGGTTAGGACCACTCCACCAGTTTCCTGATACGGCACCACATCCATAGTGATGAATTCCACGAAACTTCGTCTGCTCAAGTTGATGAAGGTGCCCACTCAGGCAAATTTTCACCTGAGGATACTTTTCCAGAAGAGCAATAATCTTCAACGCATCCGTATGAACGTTCCCAACGTTCACGATGGCATGGATGTCTGGTTGCCAGCGCTGTCCCTCGCTTACGCCACGGGTTGTGATTGCCGGGCCTCGCTTACGCGTCGGCCAAACTATCCAAAAACTTTACTATGGAGTTACCTGGAACCCGTGCCGACGGCTTCAGACTTGGCGTTGGAGTCGGCCTCAATCGGACGTCGACGTTCCTCCATGCTAGGTTCCCCAACAACCAATTTGTTGATATCTCCGGTTCGTTTGTGCAGCGAAAACGCATCGTAAAGTGTTCCCACCGCCGTCCTCGCTTCGTATCGCAATTCATCTCCATCGACATGAATGATTTGATAGAGTTGCGTGTCCTCTGCTACGCGCGTCATAACTTGGCTAGGTTGTAGGTTGTACATTTTCGGTCCGCTCACCGAGACGACATAGACCGTTCCCGTTTTCTGATCCAACTTATTCTCTCCGGCTGCAACATTGGAAATCGTTTCGGGCTCCTCCACCGGGGTCTCAAGCCCGGTGCGGCCGTAGGTGTGATCATGTCCCGTCAGAACCAAGTCGACTCGGTACGCATCCAAAATCGGCTTCCAGGCTTTCCGAAGGGCTGCGTTGTCGCGATCTTTGGCCGTTGAAAAAATCGGGTGGTGGAATGTGCAAACCACCCAGCGAGCTTTGTTCTTTGCAAGGACTCCATTAAGCCACTTGGCCTGTTCATCGAATTTCTCATTGCTGTTTAAGCCAATGAATCGCGTATTGCTATACTCGAATGTGTAACAAGTCTCCTCAAGCCCTTCGGGGCCGTTCAAAGGAAGCTCGAACTGGGCTCTCCAGTGATGCGAAAGCCTGCGGGTACCATCCTCTAGCTTCGCTTGCTCATGATTACCTGGAATTGCAACACTCGGCATGATGGAATGGAGAAAGCTCCCTGCAAAGAACCATTCCCCCCATTCGGCATCTGCTTCCGCCCGATTGATCAAATCCCCCGCATGGAGCATAAACTTGGCCTTCGGGGCATCAGAATAAGCCTCGCGTACCACCCGCGACCAATGAGATTTAATATCGTTTTGCGCGTCACCGAAGTAGATAAAGGAGAAGGGAGTTGGTTTCGAGGGGGCGGTGGTGAAGTGAAACCATTCGCTCCAATTGACTCCATCACCGACACGATACGCGTAGCGGGTATCAGGAGTGAGATCGATGAAGTTGGCCGAGTGGAAATGGGCTTCGTTGATGTCGGTCTTCAAATGCTGCGTAGTTGCCACGACTTGCAATGCGTCATTGACCTGAATGGGCCCATCGGTCGCTACGGCAATCTGTGCTATTCCGTGTGCAACCTCTGAGCTAGTTCTCCAAGTGACCGCTTGAGTCGTCCGAGGGTCTTCCTTCCAAGTCAGGACGATACGATCGGGGATCAGGCTCGGTTTGTAGACCTCAGCAGGCTTCGCTGCAATTGGTTTGTGAACGCCATCGTGAGCAATCGCGACAACGGAACAGACGGCAAGCGAGGCGAACAAGGTTGTCCGAATTAGTTTTCTTTTCATGGTAGTAACAATCCTTAATTTGGTAGAACGAAAAACTTTAATCTTCAATGATAGGGGCCTTTTCGTTTCGCCCCTTTTTCATGAGAGTCAAATCAAACGAGTGAGGGTCAGTCGATTTGATTTCAACTTCTTGAAGCACGTTTAGTGCATTCAAAGAACAACTGCAGGGTGGGGAGGATTCCGAGTTTCCTACCCGAACGAAGTGCTTGCCAACCACAGCACCGTCGTTCGTTCCATAAGTGGAAATCTGGAAAGTGCCATTGGCGTCTGTCAGGCCAAAACCCTGCTGCCCCACAAAAGCCGAACGTTCAGTGGTCATCGGCTCAAAGTAGACAATCGCATTCGCGACAGGTTGGTTATCACATTTCACGGTGCCGGTTGTTTTGGCGACAGGAAACTTCCCTTCATCGGCACATCCAGCAGCAAGGGCAAAAAGCAGTAGAACAAGGCTTGAGTTTTGAGTTTTCATAGAACGATGAATTCCTTCAGAAGAATGCGAGAATTTCAAACGACCACCGTGGCCCGGGCGTCTCGCCCGGAGTCGCGAAGACTGTTCCGGGCGAGACGCCCGGACCACGGTGGTAGTTTCATATCTGCCGTTCGCCTAATCGATTTATTTTCAAATGATTTCCCTAGCATGCGGTTAGATTCATGTCTTCCTGGATACGTAATCTATATCTAAGTTCCATTTCTCCTATCGACAATTCGACGGTAATTTACTTTCGCATAGTATTTGGTGCGATAGTCGCAACATGGGCTTGGGACTATCTTGATCAAGGGATTTTGCGTCGCATTTACATCGAGCCGAAGTTCCACTTCACCTATTTCGGATTGGATTGGGTTCAGCCCATGCCCGGCATCGGCATGTATCTTTTGTTCGCAGGCTTCATCGCATCGGGTGTAATGATTGCATCAGGTCTTTTTTATCGAGCCGCCAGTTTTTTCTTTTCCATTTCGTTCGCCTACTTCTTCCTCTTAGAGCGAACAAACTACCAAAATCATTACTACCTCATTGCATTGATCGCGTGGTGGCTACCTTTTCTTTCATTAAATTGTTCCTGTTCCGCAGATTCCTACTACTGGAGATCGATTCGATCAACGACAGTTCCTCGGTTTACGCTTTGGGTTTTGCAGTTTCATCTTGGCCTTCCCTATGTCATGGGGGGAGTTGCCAAGCTCCATCCGGATTGGCTTCTCGGTCAACCCATGTCGGAAATGATTGCGGCAAAAAGTGATCTGCCCGTTCTCGGGGATTATTTCGCAATTCCAGGACTAGGAGTCCTTATGTCCTGGATGGGGCTCGCGTTCGATCTTTCGATTGTTCCTCTGTTGATGTGGCGACGAACTAGATGGTTTGGTTTCTTTCTGTGCTGTCTGTTTCATCTGCTCAATGCGATCGTTTTTCACATCCACATTTTCCCTTGGATGATGTTAGCACTGACTCCCCTTTTTTTTGAACCGGAATGGATCCGCCAAGTCCTTTCGGATCCACCACGTTCTAGCGACGATGAAAAGCCGTTGCAGAGCGTTTTAGCCACACCCACCTCCCCACCATCACGGATTCTGCTCGGGTTTTGGATTGGTTATTGCTTTTTTCATGGATTTTGGCCGTTGCGTCACCACCTCTACGATGGGGAGGCGAGTTGGACCGAGCAAGGCCACTATTTTGCATGGAGAATGATGCTGCGGGGGAAGAAGGTCGTGTTGGGATTCGCGGTTCAAGACCGCGTGACAGGGAAAGTTGTCGACGGTCGCGTCCAAGATTTCCTCTCCAAAGAGCAATCGGATAAGTTTGGACGGGATCCCGAAATGATTCTGCATTACAGTCACTTCATAGCCCAAGAATACGAAAAATCGACAGGGAATCCGGCTGCGGTATACGCCTTAGCTCTTGCTTCGTTGAATGGGCGAAAGCCTGAACTGTTTATTGATCCCAACCGGGATCTCACCGCAATTGCTCGGTACAGTTCAGATCGGTCTTGGGTCATGCCACACAAGGAGCCTTTGCGTTTCCCAGCTTGGGATCTCCCGGTAGATCAATGGCGCGATCATGTCGAAATACCTGACCTTCATTTTCTGAACAAGAAGTAGGCGAACGGCTCGGGTGTTCAGAATGGCCGTAACCTTACTTGCCAATGTTGCTAGCACTTCAACCCCTCACCCCCAGCCCCTCTCCCCCAAAAAGGGGGCGGGGGG
>CAYMXM010000495.1:0-4199 GCA_964394065.1 uncultured Pirellula sp.
CCGCTTCCCCCTCATCCCCAGCCCTTCTCCCCCAAAGGGGGCGAAGGGAGCCGAATTCTTAAACGCGACGCGATCTCTAGCCCATTCAAATCGGGAAGTTATTTCGGGACAGTTCCTTATTCGTAAGATTCGTTCGATTCGTGGGTCTTCCTCCTGCTCTTCCTGAGGTCGTGATTATCGTGCACCACCGCCTTTGGCGAACGGGAGCGAGTGTGGTATAATAGAGTGGTTCGTCGGTCCTTCCCCTGCATCGAAGGGCTATTAGCCCGGTGGCGAACTCCTACCTACCCATCAGAATCCTTAAGCTATTGAGTGTTTCGTTATGCACTTTCGTGCTTTTATAGCCTTCGGGCTGCTTGGCCTCGCACCTCTTCTCGTGTTGTATCCAACATGGATTCGAGGCGCCACGGAAACCAGCGAATCTACCACCGAGAAAACGGTCGAGGTGGATGAACTCGACGCGCGGTTGAACCGAGAGCTTACGGACACGATTCGTCCTATCCTTCAACAACATTGTGGCGATTGCCATATGGGGGACGCCAACGAGGCTGGGGTCAACATCGAAGACTATCTGTCGATCGACAAGATTCGTGAACACACGAGTACTTGGGCACAGATCCGTGGGGTGATTCGGGCCGATGCGATGCCTCCGCCCGATAGTTCCGAGATCAGTCCGGAAGAGCGGAAGCAACTCGTCGATTGGATCGAGTCCGCTCTCTATGACATCGATTGCAACTGCGAAATAAAAACTCCTGTCGTTACTCTCCGTCGCCTCAATCAAGTCGAATACGACAACACGGTTCGCGATCTGCTTCAACTCCCCGATGTGAAGCCTTCGAAGGATTTCGGCTTCGTATCGGACGACGTGGGGAATGGTTTCGATAACCAAGGGGAGGTTCTGACCCTTCCACCGATCGTCATGGAAAAGTACTTGCAGGCTGCGGAGTACCTTGCAGGGAAAAGTGTCGTCGCCAATCCAGAATCGATCCGCACCCAACGGTTCGACGGAATCCGCATGCCGATCGGTGAAACATTCCGAGTTCCTGTAACGTTGGCCGGAGGGGATTACTCGGTCTCGCTACGGATGCGTTTCGGAGATGGGCAACCCGATCGATGTTACGCCATCATTCGCGTCAACGGGGAAACACACCGGGAATACGATATCTCGACGCGGAACGATACCTATCGATTCGAGACGACTTTGCGAGAAGGAGAGAATGAGATCTCCATCGAGTATCTCACCGATCAAGATCCCTCGCGACCTTTCGATGCCAAGCGACGCCTCTATATCGAGTGGGTGGAAACCGAAGGTCCTCACAAGGGACAGCCGATGTTCCCTGCAGAGCACCAAGCGATCGTAATCGCTTACCCAGATACCAAGGACACCCCAGACGGGGAAGAGATCGGGTTTGACGAAGCATGCCGACGCGTTTTTACCACCTTCCTGAAGCGAGCCTATCGACGCCCCCCCACCGAGGAAGATGTCGCAAGAATCATGCAGGTATGCAAGGCCGCTAAGGAGGCCGGGTTCAACTACTTGGAGGGAATTCGCTATGGAGTTCAAGCGACCCTCGTATCTCCTAGCTTCCTCTTCCGCTCCGAACCCTCGCCGGACGATCAGCCGTTGGATGACTATGCGCTTGCGACGCGTCTCTCCTACTTCCTCTGGTCGACCATGCCCGATGAGGAACTGACTCGGTTAGCCGACGAAGGAAAGTTAAGAGGCAGCGAAGTGCTGAAGGAACAAGTCGGTCGCATGCTGGCGCATCCTAGGTCCAAAGCGTTGGTCGAAGGTTTCTTCGGGCAGTGGCTCGGGTTGCGAAATCTATCGAAGATCGATATCGACCGAGAGCTCTATCCCTTGTGGAGCGATCGACTCCGTGAAGCGATGGTCAAAGAGACCGAAATGTTTTGCGAGTATTTGATTCAGGAAGGAACGATCGACGATATTCTTTCGGCCGACTTTACGTTCGCCAATGCTCGCATGGCTGATTTCTACGGAATTCCTTTTAACAAAGAAGGAGCCGAGGCAGAAGAAGGGGAAGGACGTCGACGCTTTTTTCAAGGAAGAGGGCGCAGAGGTGGTGAGCGGTCCTTCGGCAACGAAGACGAATGGAAAAAGATCGCTTTGCCCGAGCAACGGCAAGGACTGATCACGCAGGCCGCCGTGCTAGCTCTCACCTCCAATCCCGCCCGGACCTCTCCTGTGAAGCGAGGAAAGTGGGTTCTCGAAAATGTTTTGGGGGACCCTCCCCCCTCCGCTCCCCCCAATGTTCCCAGCCTGGAATCGGCATCGGCAGCCGATGACGCCACCCTGCGGGAGCGTCTGGAGATCCACCGGGACGTTCCCCACTGCTCTGGATGCCATAAAATCCTTGACCCCATCGGGTTAGGGCTGGAGAACTTCGACGCAATCGGCCGATGGAGAGATAGTGAGGACGGTCATAAACTCGTCGTTAAGGGGGAGTTGGTCGACGGAACCACCTTTGAATCCCCTAAAGAACTTGTTACCATTCTGGGGAAGAAGTTGGATCTGGTGCAGAAAAACCTCACCCAACGGATGATGACATACGCCCTGGGCCGCGGATTGCAGCGAGAAGATCGTTGTGCAATCGATCAGGTTATCGGGTATACTGATAGCCACAACCGCACCGTTCGTTCCTTGATAGAGGGGATCGTCCTGAGCGGAACCTTCCAACAAACTCCTACTATTTTTCCCACCCCTTTAGGAGCCCCTAGCGATGTCGAAGAATAAATCACAATCCACCAACGAACTCCGCTTGGATCGATCGCATAAGTGCACGTCGATCAGTCGGCGCACATTGCTTCGCGGCGTGGGGGTTTCACTCGCCCTTCCTGCTCTTCAGATCATGCGTCCGGAAGTGGCGTTGGCTAGCGAGGCTGGCAAAGCACCTGTTCGTCTCGCCTGGATTTTCTTTCCGAACGGGACCAATGCCGCCAGCTGGCTCCCCAGCGGGAGTGGTAAGGATTGGGAACTTAGCCCCAGTTTGGCCCCGCTGGCAAATCAGCGGGACGATTTCAACGTCCTCCGTGGACTGGCGCAGGTCAACGCCCAATCGTTGGGAGACGGTCCCGGCGACCACGCTCGGAGTGCTGCCGCGTTCTTGACCGGGGCTCACCCTTACAAGACCGATGGTTCCAAGATCAAAAACGGTCGTTCGGTCGACCAGATCGCAGCGGACGGATACGGGCAAGCGACCCGTCTAGCATCCTTGGAGTTGGGTACGGAAGCAGGCCGAGATGCAGGCTCCTGCGACTCGGGTTATTCCTGTGCCTACTCGAATAACATTTCATGGCGAGGTGAATCCCTTCCGACCGGGAAAGAGATCAAGCCTCAGATTGCGTTTCGCCGACTCTTCGGATCGGAAGGATTGAAGCAATTGAGCGAGGAAGAAAAGAAGATGCAGCGAAGCATCTTGGATTTCGTCGTCGATCAACGGAACCATCTGAACCGTATCTCAGGTGTAGAAGATCAACGAAAGCTCGACGAGTATTTCACCAGTATTCGTGAGATCGAGACCCGAATGAGTCGATTCCAAGCTCCGGTCGAGCTCCCCGCAGGGACTGCTGAGCCATCGGAGAAACCAGCGGATGCAACCGAGCATATTCGCTTGATGTACGATCTGATGGTCTTGGCGTTCCAAACCGATACCACCCGTATCGCTAGCTTCATGCTCGGGAACGAAGGAAGCAATCGAACGTTCCCGATGATCGATGTCAAAGATGGCCACCATGCTCTCTCGCACCACGAGAACAACAAGAGCAAGATCGCCGACATCGCGAAGATCGACACCTACTACACCGAGCAGTTCGCTTACTTCCTCTCGAAGCTTCGCGGGGTTAAGGATTCCGACGGCAGTACCTTGCTCGACAATTCTCTCATCGTCTACGGTGGTTGCATCAGCGATGGAAACCGACACGATCACCACGACCTCCCTGTCCTCTTGGCAGGTAAAGGTGGTCGCAACCTAGAGACCGGTCGGTTGCTGGAGTATGCCAAATTCACACCGATGAACAATCTCTACTCCACGATGCTTGAATACATTGGCATGGACGACATCGTCTTCGGAGACGGAACCGGCCGATTGAAGTTGAGCTAGGTAGGGTTGTGAAGTGGTTGCGTTGTTCGGCCGACGCGTAAGCGAGGCCTGAAAATCACAACCCGTGGCGTAAGCGAG
>CAYMXM010000496.1:0-4185 GCA_964394065.1 uncultured Pirellula sp.
TCCATCCCAGGTTTCACAGCACGCCCCTCGTGCCTCAGGGACGTGCCACCCTACGCCTGAGAGATTCCCGACAAGGTCTTCGTTCACTCGCGACGCTGTCCCTCGCTTACGCCACGGGTTGTGATGGTCGCCGCTTCGCGTCCACCCTCTTACTACCGATGCGTCAAGCCACCCCCGGCCCCTCTCCCCGAAGTGCCAGCGAGGGAAGCAGATTTCTAACTATTTCGGTTCTAACCCTGCGTCCCTCCGCGCCCCCTGCGGTTAAACGGAATCCCGCTCTTCCTCAAGTCTCAAACCTCACCCCACAAACCTGATTCGTAAGATTCGTCCGATTCGTGGTTATCTTCTTGCCCCTTTAACGCCCCCTTTCAACCTCACTTCTTCCTCCCCGGCGTTGCATTCGCCGGATCGTCTGGCCAATTATGTTTGGGATAACGACGTTTTAATTCCTTCTTTACCTCGGGATATCCATTGGCCCAGAAGGAAGCGAGGTCGTCGGTCACCTGTTGAGGACGCATCGCAGGAGAGAGCAAATGCAACAATAGCGGAACACGTCCCTTCGCAATCCGCGGAGTTGCCTTCCAAGAGAAAACGTCTTGAATCTTGACCGCTAAAACAGGTGGCTTCCCTCGAGAGTACTCGATCTTAATCGCACTCCCACTCGGTACGGTGATCCGAACGGGAGCTTCTCGTTCGATTGTTTGTTGTTGCTCCAATTTGAATCTCGACATGAGCCAATCGAGCCACGCTCCATTCTTGACTTCCGCAAGACTTCTCTTGCCGTCGCACAGTTGGTCCGCAACCTCTTCGAGGCATCGTTGATCAACCTCCGGCAGTTCCAATTCCGGAATCCATTCACGCAAACAATGAACCCGTTCGATGAACGAGACGATCGCTTCGTTGTCCGCAGGGAATACGCTATCCCAATGTTGGCGTACTCCTTGAAAGAGAAGCTCCTTTGCCTTGCGAAAGTCGGTAATATTAGTTGGCGTTTCCTGAAGAACCAAATCGATCCAGCGAGTCTGCTTCCGTGCAACGACTTGCTTTTGCGATGGATGAAAGAAGAGTTCTTCTGTCGTTTTAAGGCCGCTAAGGATCCAGTCGACATCGACCTTGCTCGCTTGCCGTACCAACGCATCGCTTCCTTTCCCACCATCGACGTCGATGCAGAGGAAGAACTCGTGATCTTGCACACCACTTTGCGGGCTGAGCGTTACCCCCTTCCCCCCCACCATCAATCCATTGGTTTTACCCATCGCACGCTTCCTGGCCACCCGATCAGGGAACCCTGCCAAGAGTGCTTGCATGATCCCGTCGAGGTCATCATGGTTCTCGTTAAACTCCGATCGATTCCCTCCTAGGAGCGAGCATGCTTGCTCGATAATCTGTTCGGCGGAGCTGACGATCGAACGAACACCGGCTACGTGAAGTTCTCCGAAAGGAGAACGAACTGGCTGGCGGGCCAAAAAACTCTCCACGGCGATTAATCGCTCGATGCAATCGCTATCCCAGCGCGGCCTGCTCCTTGTGGGAGGAGCTCCAGGGCCCCCCGATGTACCGTGGCGTTGAAACGGATCTCGTTCTCCCAACATCGCCCCGATCATCGCAGTTCGATCGAGACATCCACGCTCTGCGCCATCGATCACCATTCTCGCCAGACGAGGATGGATCGGCAGTTGGCACATTTTCTCTCCCAACCGCGTGATCTTCCCTTCCTCGATCGCACCTAGATGTTCCAAAAGAGATACAGCTGCGTTCCAAGCTTCTTCGCGAGGAGGTTCCAACCACGGAAAGTCCTTCGAGTTTCCTTCCCCCCAAGCGTATAACTGCAAGACCGCAGAGGCCAGATCGAGCCGACGAATCTCCGGCTCCAAATAAGGTGCTCTCGCGCGATCGGCCGCCTCGGACCACAGTCGAATGCATATCCCTGGTGCGACCCGCCCTGCCCGTCCTGCTCTCTGTGTGGCTGAAGCTTGCGAAATACTCTCGAGCGCCAGTCGATCCAATCCTACATCGGGGGTGAACCGCATCACGCGAGCCTGTCCACTGTCGACAACCACACGCACCCCTTCGATCGTTAGCGATGTTTCTGCCACATTGGTCGCCAACACAACCTTTCGGCCTGCAACCGGACGGATCGCTTTCGATTGCTCGTCCAGCGGCATCGATCCATAGAGCTTCACGATCTCGACATCCTGAGAGATACCAGTTCGAGAAAGTTCATCGTACGCTCGATGGATCTCGCCGACCCCCGGGAGGAAAGCCAGGATATCTCCGTCGTATTGAATCGCCGCTTCGCGCACATGTTTCACCAAATGGTCGACCATTTTATCTCTCGGGTTCATCGGTTTGTAATGAACTTTTACCGGAAATGTTCGACTTTCGACACGAATGACAGGCACGTCTCCGAGGGCATGCTTCATCAGGTCCGTATCGATCGTTGCCGACATGATGACGATCTTGAGATCGTCGCGCAAGGTTTGTTGAACGCGTCGCAGCATCCCGAGTAGAAGATCTGCGTCGAGGGAGCGTTCGTGGAATTCGTCTAGCAACACGATGGACGTTTCTTCGATCGCCGGATCTTTTTGCAGGCGTCGAAGGAGGATACCTTCGGTTGCGACGATGAGTTGTGTGTTGCGAGAAACTTGGCTATCGAAACGGACTTGATAGCCGATGGTTGAACCCAGGGGGATACCTTCCTCTTCCGCGATCCGTTCGGCGACCGAACGAGCGGCCAATCGTCGTGGTTGCAGCAGATAAAGTCGCTTCGCCCCGAATTCCCCGCCAAAGTTCTTCATCAGCGCCGGTGCCACCCGCGTCGTCTTCCCCGATCCAGGGGGAGCCTCCACGATAACGATCGCGTGCTTCGCGACCGCAGAACAAATCTCAGACAAATGGGAATCGATTGGAAGTAACTGCATACAACAGGAAAGTTAAAGGGGAGGAAAGGGGAGGACGCGAAGCGTCCCCCCATCACAACCCGACGCGTTAGCGAAGGACTGCGGTGCCAGTAAAGGTGGCCCCTGCTGGGGATACTTAAGGCGTCGGGTGGCACGTCCCTGAGACCCAAAGGGCGTGCCGTGGGATCTTGCATTAGATGCGTGGTTGCCAGTGCTGTCCCTCGCTAACGCGTCGGGTTGGGATTGCGTGGTCTCGCTTACGCGTCGCCCAAACACTTTATTGTCGCACCGATGCCCCAGACTAGCATCGCCCCGTCTCACCCCCCATCAATCGATCCAAAAACCCAAACAGCCTCTCATTCATTCCCCCATACTCATTCCCGCGAAGCGCATCGGGTTGTTGCACAAAGGGTTCATCCCTCAGTTTTTGGAACCCATCCCCCGTCGCTGTGATAAGGAGCTCGACCACATCCGGAGTCAGTTCCATGTGGCATTGAAATCCATACACATTCTCCCGATACCGAACGATCTGTCGCGGGCACCCTTCGCTATAAGCGAGTATCACCGCATCTTCGGTCAAGCCAGGCATGTCGTTGTGCCAATGCCCGACCGGAAGCGTACTTTCAAAATCGCAAAGAAGAGAATCCTTTTTTCCTGCATCGGTTAAATGAATCGGAAAAACCCCGATTTCCCGCTTGGGGCTCCGCTCATGGGTTCCTCCCAACGCCGTGCCGATTAGCTGGGCACCTAGGCAGACACCGACTACCTTCGTCCCACCATCGACACACCGCCGAATCAGATCGCATTCTCCTTCGGCGTCGAAGTGGGGGCATCGCTCACGAGTAGTCGTCGGCGATTGGGGCCCACCGAGTACCACCAACAGATCGATTTCGTCGGTCGCATCCGGAAGAGGTTCATGCAGATAGACACGCGAGTAAGTCGACGTATACCCTCTCTTTCGAGCCCAGACCTCAAACGCTCCGGGAGCTTCGTAAGATTCATGAACGACAAAATGAACACGCATATTTTCTTGAATTCCTAGGGTAAACCAAGGGTGGGCTTCTTCGTGGCTCGAGCATCTCGCTCGAGTTTGGCAACGCAATCTCGGGCGAGACGCCCGACCCACGATTCCTACCCAACCGTTTGCGAGTGCGAACAACCAAGCTTCGGCCTAGAATATAAAGTAGGAAACGTTCCTCGGCGAGTCGAAGCCACCAGTAGTTCAATCGCGGCCCGAAAATCACAACCCGTGGCGTAAGCGAGGGATAGCGCTGGCAACCAGACA
>CAYMXM010000497.1:0-4185 GCA_964394065.1 uncultured Pirellula sp.
AATTTCGACTGCCTGACTTGTGTGGTACAACGAGCCGAAGCGGGGCGAGGGGAGCAGAGTTCTAAAGTGCAGCGCGTGCTAGGACGCCAAATCGGCGTTCGTGGGGAGACAAGCTCCCACCCAGACGGAAGCCAACTGGAAAGCGTTGAACCGGCCAAATAACCCAATAGTTGCACATGGGCGAGACGCCCATGCCACGCTCCCGATCGACGTCTACTAACCCGAAGCGCTAGCGAGGCAATGGACATCTCCAACAATCAAGTTCCTCGCTAGCGCTTCGGGTTGGTGGGGATGGTAGAATTTCATCTGCCGCTCGCCTTCTATATTGAGACGCCGGATTTCACTTTGGGAGAAGACTCTAATGTTCGGTAAATCGAGGTACCAAGCTCAAGCGGAATTGTGCGATCAACAACAAGAAGAAACCAATCGCCAACTGAAAGTTGTGGCGGATCAGCAAGCGGAAACGGAAAGGCAACTTAAGGTCTCAGCTCTTCATCAAGAATCAACCGCTGAACAACTCGAACGTGGCGCAGCAATACAGGACCGGCTTGAAATGCAGCTATCCCGATCTGATAGCATCATGGACCAACAGATCAAGTATATGGACCGACAAACCAAGCTCCTTGACGCACAGGAAAAGCTGATTGAACGGTTGATGGCGTTTCTTGATCGAGTTGACGCTCCCGGTGTCGATGAGAAACGCTCCTAAGGCGATCGGCAGATAAGTTTTTACTACTTCCTTACGTGGCCCGGGCGTCTCGCCCGGAGTCGCAAAGACGGTTCCGGGCGAGACGCCCGGGCCACAGTGGTAGTTTGATATCTGCTCCCCTCGCAATGATGAATCCCTTTTTTATCTAGAAAGACCCACTTAACTATGGCCCCTGACAAACCCGTACGGTTCAAATCGCTAGACGTTTTTCGGGGGGCTGCGGTTGCGTTTATGATCCTGGTCAACAACCCAGGAACTTGGTCTGCCATGTATCCACCCTTGCAACATGCCCCATGGCATGGTTGCACCCCGACCGATCTTGTCTTTCCATTCTTTCTATTCGCTGTCGGAAACGCCCTAGCCTTTGTGCTGAATCGTTTGCGGGACGAATCCCCTACCCGAGTCTTGATCAAGATCCTGCAGCGAACTGTTTTGATCTTCTTGATCGGACTGTTTCTTAACTACTTTCCATTCGTCGCTTGGAGCGACAATGGGTTGGCGATGAAGTCGCTCGAAAAGCTACGCTACTTCGGTGTGTTGCAACGAATCGCGCTCAGTTTTGGAGGAGCCGCCATTCTTACTTGGCTACTATCCCGCGATGGAAAAACATCCCGAGTCCTTGCCGCGACAACGATCATTCTGGTCGGGTACTGGCTCGCTTGCATGTTTTTAGGAACGCCAAGCGATCCCTATAGTTTGGAGGGGTTTATCGGGACCAAAATCGATCGCTCTCTGTTCGGTGAATCGCACCTTTATCGAGGCGAGGGAGTTCCGTTTGACCCGGAAGGATTGTTTAGCACGATTCCTTCCATCGCTCATATCATGATCGGTTGGTGGGTAGGTCAAATGATGATTCGGTCCGAGAAGAACCTCGCGTTGATCGGACGATTGGCGTTGGTCGGGATCCACCTGTTGTTCGTCGCTTACTTATGGCAACTAACCTTTCCAATCAACAAGAAACTCTGGACCTCTACCTTCGTCCTGCACACGAGCGGGTTGGCGATGTTGGCTTTGGCGTCGATCGTTTACTGGCTTGATGTACCCCACTTGACTGGCTCCCAACCGAGGGAAGAAGACCGCTCGACCGAGCTGGGAATGGGAAGATTGGAAAGGGGGATTCGCTACCTTTTGGGAGGGCTGTTCTCTTTCTTCGAAGCGTTCGGGAAGAACCCCCTGTTTATCTTCGTCTTGAGTGGTTTGGTCGTAAAAGGACTTGCGCTTCTTCGGTGGAAACCGGAGGGGAGCGATTCGTGGACCAGCCCCCTTCCCTACGTTTACCAGACCTTTTTCCGCTGGGAAGGAGTCGATCCACGGCTCGGATCATTCCTCTATAGCGTCTGTTTGCTCGTGGTCTTTTGGCTGATCGCCGCTTGGATGGACCGACGCAAGATCTACATCAAAGTTTAGAGAATCCGGTCCGCTTATAGCGATTATTCCTTGAATTCGGTTTCCCTCAAAGTAGCGTGGAAATAGACCCGTTACTCAGGAGCACCATTATGTTCAAGAAGTTTGTAGTTGGTATGTTTGCGTTGGGGCTTGTTACAGGAATCGCCGCAGAGTCGCGCGCTCAAGGCCCCTTTGAGTTTCAGTATGGCTATACGCTTGGGATTCAGAGTAGCTTTCGAAATCGACTCCCAGTTCCTCCCTACTTTTCCGTCTATCCACCGGTTTACTATGGGAGGCGATACGAGCGTCCTTACGGAGAAAGCCCTTTCGCTTCTTGGCCCCTCCTACAAGCCAATCCCTCGTATCAGCCCGTTCCAGCCGTTACACGCATGGCCCCCCCCGTGCTGATCGAAAATCCCTTTATCGGCCCGACCGAATTGGAATACATGACGAAGCTGAAAGAGGCAAAGGCTTTGCCATCGGTAGCAACGCAACCTCAAATGGTTCAACCTCTCGTAGTGACAAACCCATTCGTGCAACAAGAGTACGTTGCGTTGAAGTAAGAAAACGTTGTGTTGACGCATCGGTGTTAAAGGGGAGGACGCGAAGCGTCCCCCATCACAACCCGTGGCGTAAGCGAGGGATAGCGTCGCGAGTGAACAGATATTCTAAGCTATTTCGGCATTAACTCTGCGCCCCTCTGCGTTCTCTGCGGTTAAACGGCCCCCTCTCTTCCTCAAGTCTCAAGCCTCACCCCTCAAGCCTGCTATAGACGCTTTGCGTCCCTCTCTAAGAAAAACAAGTTTCGCCAAAATCTAGTTTCACTTGGAATAAAATCTCTCGAGCGGAGACTTGTTGGTAGGAAGCGGCTCTCTCGAGCAGATCGCGTCTCCGAAGAATTTCCTTGAACAGTTTCTCCCTCGCTCCTGGAGCCTTCCGTAGTGCCTTGGATCACGGAACACCAACTTCAATCCCTGGTGGATCGGCATGGAGCGGCGTTGTTGTTGTACGCGAGGCAATGGTGCAACTCCCCTGAGGATGTATTGCAAGAAGCGTTTATCGCGTTAGCCCATCTGTCATCTGAACCGGACGACATCCCGTCATGGCTTTTCGGAGTCGTGAGAAACAAGTCCCTTACCCTTCGCCGAGCTGACGAAAGACGAACTCGCCATACGCGGGGCGTCTGCTCCATCAGAACCCTATGGTTCGAGGAGAACCCAGGCGCGTTACTCGACGCCCGAGAAATCGCGGGGTGGATCGAAGACCTTCCCGAATTCGAAAGGGAGATTCTCGTCGCAAGGATTTGGGGAGATCTTACCTTTGAACAGATCTCGAAACTCGTCGAACTTCCCGTTTCCACCGTGCACCGCCACTTTCGATCGAGTCTGTCGAAACTGCGACAACAATATCTGATGGAGCATCGCAATGAACATGAATGACCCTTATGAGTTCGAATTTGAAATCTCCGAGTTACAAAATTTGCGCCCTCACTCCCCGGCGTTGGATTGGGACGAAATACGACAAAAAGGGAGCGTGCGCTCCGCAGAACCGTTCCCTTCTCCAGTGGCTACCGCGACGCAGCGAACTCCGGTTCACTACCTTGTTCATTGGGGAGGGGGAGCGTTGGTGGGGAGTTTGATAACGATCTTCGCTATGCAGCCTAGTGCATCTCCAGGCCTGCTGGAAAAGGCTCCGGCAGTTGAAGCACGCCCCTCCCCTCAACCCAAGATTGCGATGCAGCGGCCGAGCGCCAATGGTCCCGTTCCGCTGCGTCTCTTTGATCCTGCGAGCCAATTGCAGATTCTCCAAGAGTTCGGTCCGAGCTTGGGAATCGACTTGAAATTCACGGAATCCAGATCTCGTCCATCTTCTCAGGAGAACGACGAGAAGCATTTTTCCGCAGGAAAAATCAAATAGTAGCGGAAGGGCGCTTCGACCTTAGCCTTGACCGTAGGTCAAGGCTGGGTAGAGCCCCGGGTAGGGGCGGTTCGAACTTAGGCGTGGGGCTGGCCCCACGTATAGAAGGAACAAAGTGGTTTTAGAGCCCCGGTAGGGGCGGGACAAACCTGCGTTTCTTTTGTTCCGCCCCT
>CAYMXM010000498.1:0-4184 GCA_964394065.1 uncultured Pirellula sp.
CACCGGCTAATGGCTGTAATCCCTTCGGGATATCAGAGGGATGCAAAACTTATCCCCGAGTTTTCCTCTGCGAACCCCCGCGTCCCCTGCGATTAAAACGGAATAAATCCACGCATTCAAAGACCTGTGTCAACACCAACTGTTTGACAGCCCAGGTTAAGCCTCACGCAAAGGCGCGAAGACGCAAAGGAAGGAGGGGATAACTCGTCGTCTTGTCCTTGGCGCCTTTGGTGCCTTTGCGTGAGGCTCCTCTTCCTTCTTCCTGACACCTTGGCGTGAGTCCTTTCTTTCCTTCCCCTCCGCGCGAATGCTGGCTATTGGGTGGGTTAAATATTAACGCGCAGGAAAAATGTTTTATCTGAAGAGTATTTGCCTCAAATACCGATCATTCGGACTGAAGCGAGCTGCGCGATCGGTTTGCAGTACATCCAATGGAAGGAAACGGAAAGTGAAAAAGAGATTTTTCTTGCGATTTGCAAGTTACACTGTTGCGGTTTTGGCCTCGGCAACGGTCGTTACCCGCTCGATAGGGCAGTCCACTTCACTCTCTCAGCCTTCTGGAACAAGCCTCGGGAATGTGAATTACCTTCCAGCCGGGACCACCCCGACTGCTAGCCCCCTCCCTGGGGCAGCTACTCCGTCCGATGGGAAACTTCAAATCTATGATCTCCCCCCCGAGACGGCGGGGAACCTCGCAGCGCAGCTGCAGCTTCAATACGCATCCGAAAAGCGCATTCGGATCAGCTTAGAGAACGGAACCGGGCGGCTCATGATCTTGGCACCCGAAGTGGTTCACCAAGTGATCGCGCAACATATTCAAACGATCAAAGCAAACTCGGTTGCGCAAAACCAAGGGGCCCCGCTCCCTCCTACGACCCAACAGTCGAGCTTTCAGCTTCAGAAGATCGATTCGAAGCAACTGGAGGGGGCGATCAATCGCCTCGCAGGGAACAAGATGTCGGTCGTCGAAATGCCGAACGGATTGGCCAGCTTCCAGCTCCTGACCCAAGGTGGGCCGCAAGAGTTGATGAGGGTCGAGCGCGCCTCCAACACGGTCCACCTCGCCGGAACTCCTGCGAGCGTGATGGCTTGGAACCAAGTCATCGCAGCGATCGACTTGGGACAAACCGATCCGCAGCATCCGACGCAAATCGTTCCCTATAACCCAGCGACTCCGGAACGGATCGAGAAGGCGATCCAGCTCGTCAAGCTAGCGAGCTTCCAAGACGAAGAAACCGCCGTTGCCCAAATGCCACTCGGAGCCGATGAGCAAGCGACTGTGATCGCCCCCACCGATTCCTTGAGCTCGGGAACCGGTCTCATCGGTGATGTCGATATCTCCTTCGTCAACGAAATGGGCTTGGTCATCCTCAAGGGGAGCAAGAAGGATGTCGAACGGGTCCTCGAAGTGATCGAAAAGATCAAGAAGCAAAGCCAAGAGACGCAGCCTCACATCGAACTGATCACCTTGACCCACGTCAACAACCAAGCGTTGTCGGTCATCATCAACGAAATCAACACGACGATCTTCGCACCTCGCCAAGGGCAAGTCAGCATCACCCCGTTGGGGCAACCGAATGCGTTGCTTCTAATCGGGCGAGCTGAAGCGATGACCGGCTTGAAGGAACTGATCGCCAAGCTGGATACTCCTTTGGACCCGAACAGCCAATTGAAGGTATTCAAACTCCTTCACTCCTCCTCGGTCGATGCCGAAACGCTCATCCGTAACTTCTTCAGCGAAACAGGGACCGGAGGAACGGGGGCTGCTGCTGCGGTGGCCGGACTCGCGCCACGCGTCAAGATCGTCGCCGACTACCGTACCAACTCCTTGATCGTTCAGGCGTCTCCTCGAGACATGGCAGAGGTGGCTAAACTCATCGGGGATATCGACGTCGATACCGCACCGGCTGAGAGCCAACTGCAAGTCTTCCCGATCAAGAATACACTTGCATCCGAACTTCAGCCGATCCTGATGACCGCCATCACGGGGCAAGCCACCGGCACGACGGGGGGAGGGCAGCAAGGTGGAGGCCAAGCGACCGCAAGCAGCCAAGCCAGGACTCCGAGCGGTAGAATCTCCATCTCGCCTCGCGAACCTGGCAAGGAGGAAGTAAACTCGGGCATTCTTGCTGGGGTCGTTATCACGACGAGCCAAAGTATCAATGCTCTCGTCGTACGGGCTCCGGCCAGGAGTATGCCTCTGATCGCTGCGTTGATCGAACAACTGGACGTCATGCCGAGCGCTGACGCTCGCATCAAAGTCTTTCCCGTCGTCAACGGAGATGCAACCAGCCTCGCATTAACCTTGCAGCAGGTCTTCGGACTTCCTGCAACCGCCGGCACCTCGACGACGAACATCGCTACGGTCGGTTTGCAGAACCTAGCCGCACTCACCGGTGGTGGGGAGAGCTCGCTGATCCCGTTGCGTGTTACGACCGATGCGAGAACGAACTCGATCATCGCTTCGGGGTCGGCCTCCGATCTTGAAGTGATCGAAGCGCTTCTCTATCGCCTCGACGATGCCACCAGCCAGCAACGCTTGAACGATGTTATTTGGTTGCGAAACAGTGCGGCTGTCGATGTGTTCACCGCGTTGAATAATCTGCTAACGACACAGCGAAGCGTTATTACACAGCAGTTGATCTCGGGCCAAGCGATCAGTCTCTATGAGCGTGTCGATCGTGAAGTCTTCATCGTCGCAGAACCATCGACAAATAGCTTGATCATCAGTGCAACGCCGCGTTACATGCGAGATATTCGAGAGATCGTCATGCGATTGGATCGGCAGCAACCGATGATCGCCGTCGAGTTGCTCGTGGCGGAAGTCACGCTCGGCGATAACTTCGAATTCGGGAACGAGTGGGGAATCCAAGACTCCCTCCTCTTCGATCGCGGGAGTGCATCGGGGGGAACTCTTGGAAGCCCAGGGTTCAACCAAGGCCCTGCACTCAACAATAGCGTGACGGCAGGCTCCCCAGGAAACCTTGCCGGTCAAGGCCTCACGAATTTCGCGATGGGGCGAACGAGCTCTACCTTGGGATATGGCGGGCTCGTCCTCGCAGCGGGGAGCGAGTCGGTTAATATCTTGCTCCGCGCCCTTCAAGAAGCGAACCGAGTTCAGATCCTTTCTCGACCGAACTTGATGACCATCGATAACAACATTGCGACGGTGAAGGTTGGGCAGATGGTTCCTCGTATCACGGGAACGACCCTGAACAACTTCGGCGGGCAACAAAATACTACCGAAGACGTCGATGTTGGCTTGATCATGCAGATCCAACCTCGAACGAATCAAGATGGCTTGATCAACATGATCGTTGCGATCAATCGCTCCAGCCTCGCACCTAACCAAGAAGGGATTCCCGTCGGCTTTGGTCCTAACGGAGAAGTGGTCTTGTCCCCAATCATCAATCAGACCCTCGCACAAACCCGCGTGACCGCTTACGACGGACAAACGGTTGTCCTCGGTGGATTGATCACCAAGCATCGTACGAGCACTCGCCGCGGCATACCTTGGCTTTCGAGTATCCCTGTCGCAGGAGCTTTGTTCCGATTCGATGCGGAAAGCGAATCTCGCACTGAGCTTCTGATCGTCATGACGCCGCGCGTGATCAATAACAACGATACCGAGAAGCTTGAAATGATCAAACAAGTCGAATCGTCTCGTATGAGCTGGTGCATGGCGGACATTCTGAACATCCACGGGGATCATGGGTTGTCACCGGGAAATGGACTCTGGGGGCCAGCTGCCTCCCCGATCATCTTCCCGGACCTCAATCCCACCGTGGAGCATGATCCGACTCAAAATCCCAACGTGATCATCGGGGAAGAAGAGGGGATCTTCTTGGAAGAGCAGCCACCCGTGATTCTCAATCAGGGTAGCAACCAATCGATTTTGAAGAGCACTCCAACCGGGGCGAAGCAAGGGGGGGTAACTCCTGCGTCGCCACTCCAAAACACCACTTACCAAACACCCACAGGAACCGCAGGTTCTGCCGTCACCCCCGCCGGATACCAACCCGTCGGCCCCGACGCCCGAATCGCAGCACCGATGAAGTAAGCATTGAGCTTTGAGGTATGAGCCTTGAGCTTTCCGCCGCCTCCGGCGGCGGCCTCAGTCGTAAGAAAACATCGCGCTTCAGATCTCCGCTCCCCTCGCCCCGCTTCGGGGAGAGGGGCTGGGG
>CAYMXM010000499.1:0-3799 GCA_964394065.1 uncultured Pirellula sp.
CGTGCCTCAGGGACGTGCCACCCAACGCCTGAGATACTCCCGACAAGGTCTACGTTCACTCGCAACGCTGTCCCTCGCTAACGCCACGGGTTGTGATGGGGGACGCTTCGCGTTCACCCTCTTAGCACCGATGCGTCAGGCCACCTCAAGCCTGACAAAGGCGATGCGTCCATGCCACTCTCCAAAACGCGCTATGCTCGAATAACAAACAATCTACGTCCCAATGAAAGGTGCTTGCGCCGTTCCGGC
The DNA here is from genome assembly GCA_964394065.1 of uncultured Pirellula sp. Classification (GTDB taxonomy): domain Bacteria; phylum Planctomycetota; class Planctomycetia; order Pirellulales; family Pirellulaceae; genus JBKCUI01. The sequence goes on from CAYMXM010000499.1 coordinate 250, forward strand.
AGGAGAGCCGTAGTAGGCTCCGGGTGGTGGAACCATTCCGTTGGATGGATAGGAAGAGGGGACGACGCCCCCTGGAGGTATTCCCGTATTGGGCATCATACCCGTACTGGGCACCATCGGGGTTCCGACGGCTGGGCTGGGGTAAATCGGTTGTTGAGGATTCGGTTGGGCGTAGGGTGCCTGGGGTGGGTAGCCCCCATACGGATAGGCGTTGTAGGGATAGCAGTTGTTCTGAGGATTGCGGTTGGCACACCCCAACGTCAGGGTCCCCATGACACATAGGGCCAAGCACCAGCCAGTGGCTGGACTGTCGGAAAGCTGATTCATTCTCATTCTGCGGATTCCCTCTTCAAGCTGACACATTGAATCCATTCATATAGCTTTTTCCGGAATCCACCGCCATAGCGAGTTCCTGCTTGATCTGAGAGGCTCGTAGAGCTAGACTTGGGGTACTTCGGTTGAATGGCTCAAGGCCGTTCCGTCGAGGTCCCACCTTGATTTCAGGGATTTTCGTTCGTTAGGCGATACGCTCGGAGCTGCCTAAAACGCTTTCCCTCCCACCTTTCCCTTCCCACCACATTACCCGGCGATCAGCAGGCACTCGTTGCTCTGCAATGGTCCCGTTCAGCTAGCGGAATCCGAACTCCAAGCAGATTTTTCCCCTTGGTATTCATTCCTTACGAACGTGTTCCGGGAACGCAAGAACCATGAAAAAACTTGTTGCTTCGCTCGTTGTTTTGGGTTGTATCTCTCCTGTCTCCATTGCTCAGGAGCCTGCCCAGGTTCCCTCGGTGGCGACTCCACCAGCCGAGATTGCCTCCTCTGAGGAGAAAGTTCTCCTCCAATTCCGAGAGCAAGACTGGGGGACGGCACTCGGGTGGCTTGCAGAAAAATTGAAGCTCAACCTCGATTGGAAAACCCTCCCTGAGGACAAACTGAGCTTGTCGAGCAGCCAGGAGATCAGCCTGGAAGCTGCCGAAGACATGTTCAACATGCAGCTCCTTTCCCGAGGGTTTGTCCTCCTCAAACGAGACGGGGTTCTGCGATTGGTTTCCCTCACCAATCTCGATATCACCCTGGTTCCCCGCGTCAATCCCGAGGAACTCGCGACGCTGCCGAAGCATTCGGTCGCCCGCGTCTCCTTCCCACTGGAATGGATGATCGCCGAGGAAGCCGTCAAAGAGTTGCAACCTCTTCTCAGCCCCTACGGGAAGGCTTCCCCGATCGCCAGCGCCAACCGACTCGAAGTGGTCGATGCGGTGGTCAATCTTCGTGAATTCTATCGACTCCTCACGGAAGCCGAGAAAACCGATGCCCGGCGAGAACGAGTCGCCGAGTTCCGTTTGCAGCATCGCCGGGTCGAAGATGTCGCTCCCAAGGTCCGCCAACTCCTCGGCCTCCCCGCAGACACGACTCCTTCCTCGACCGTTCCGACGCAGCTCGATATCGAAGAAGCGAAGCTCAAGATCGAAGCGTTGAAGCAGATGGGGAAGGATGCTCGCGAACTGGTCCAACAAGATCGCAAAACGACCGTCTTCGTCGCGGTTAACGAGAAGGAAAACAGCCTCCTGGTCAACGCACCACCGAACAAGATTGAAATCGTTCGCCAAACCGTCGAAGCGATGGACAAGCCTGTCGGCGACAAGGAGTCCCTTTGGGAAACTATGAACAAAGTGAAGGTCTACGATGTGACTGGGTTTGACCCCATCGTGCTTCAACGGATGACCGCTTCGCTCCAAGCGCAAGGAACGCTCAACAAAGATACCCGAGTTCACCACGAACCTGCATACAATCGGATGGTTGTTTTTGCTCCCCCTGCCGACCAAGTAACGATCGCGCAATTGATGGAGTCGTTTCGAGCGGAAAAGCGAACTGCCACTGTATTGCAGCTTTCCAATGTCGAACCTTCCTACGCGGCCAAAGCGGTTTCCGTAATCCTAAAAGCCCCCGGTCGTCCGTCGCAAAGCCCAGGAATTCCTAGCGATGGAGTCTTCCAGGTCGAGGCGGACACGAAGAACAATCGACTTTTGCTCTGGGCAACTCCGGCGGAAATGGTCGAGGTCCGAGAGTTCTTGGCTCGACTCGGAGAGACCTTCCAAGCGCAAGCGATTGATTCGAAACTCCATGTGATCGAGATGCATGGCCAAGACACCTTGGAAGTAACTCAAAAGCTAAAGCGGATCTGGAACGAGATCAGCGATACGCCTCTTTTGCTCGACCCACCCGCTACCCCTGCAGCTTCCCCACCGAACGTGGGCTCCGAGGTGATTCACGCCTCGAACAACAACACGGTGGAGAAGGCTCAGTCCCGCAAAGGGGACACGCTATTTGTCGCGGCAGTGAAGAATGAACCGCAAGGAAATGCGGAGCCATCTTCGGAACTCCCTAACGGTGATCCCTCCCTTCCACCTGTTCGTTTGATGCAGAACGGGAACGGAGATCTGGTCGTTCTTTCCAAGGATCCCGTCGCTGCGGAAACCGCACGTCGGTTGATCGATCAATTGCTCAAGGACAAATCGAGCTTTCGGTCGATCACCTTGAAGCACGCACAAGCCTTCGTCGTGCGTCGACAACTAGAGACCATGCTCGCGAATGCCGCCACGAATGATGAATCGAAATTCAATTCGAACCCACCTGCGTTGCTAGACGTGGATCCCCGAACGAATCGACTGATCATTCAGAACGCCGATGAGCGGCAGTGGAAGATGATTCAGGAATCGGTCGAGATTCTCGATCAAGCGAACTCGGACGACGAGAAACTCGTGCGAGAACGGGTCACCTATCGATTCCAGCATCGCAAAGCGGCCGAAGTTGCCAAAGCGTTGCAAGGGGTATATGCAGACTTGCTGCAGTTCAACGATCGACAAGCGGGGAATATGCTCTATCGATCCTCCGCGTTCAATCAGAACATCGCGGCGACGACCAACAATCCTGAGTATCAGGGACTCATGGCGTTCAGCGTGGATGAGCAAGCCAACCTGCTGATCATCTCGGCCCCGAAGTACTTGATCGAGGAAGTTCTCAAGTTGGTGGAATCGATGGATACGGCCCAGGACGGCAACGCGATCGCCATCCTCTCCACGATGGACCTCCCCTTCGCCAGCGACACCAGCGCCAGCAAAGCCGCCGATAACATCCGCAGGTTGCTCAACCGAAAGTAACGTAGAACGGAATTCATTCCGTTAAACAACGCCTCCATTCAAAGCCCCTACCACACGGTACGCCCGCCAGCAATTCAGGGCTCTCCAAGCCCCCGCAAGTGGCTAGAGGCGTTTCGGTGATTTATGAAAAGAGTTAATTGGTGGCGTTTCCAAAGCAGCGGGTTGGAATGCTTTTTATGCGTCAGAGGTTAGCCTTTGTTGAACCGCAGTGGGCGCAGAGGTCCGCAGAGAAAAACCCAGGAATGGTTTTATAGGGATACTTTGCATTCCCTTCGACTTTCGCCCTTAACTCTGCGAACCTCTGCGTCCCCCGCGGTTAAAAAAAGAAAGTAATGTAGAACGGAATTCATTCCGTTAAACAACGCCTCCATTCAAAGCCCCTACCACAC
>CAYMXM010000499.1:3899-4175 GCA_964394065.1 uncultured Pirellula sp.
CGACTTTCGCCCTTAACTCTGCGAACCTCTGCGTCCCCCGCGGTTAAAAAAAGAAGGGATGATACCTGTTCAGAGGAAATTACTCCATTTTGAGAGCCTCTAGCCACTTGCGGGGGCTTGGAGATCCCTGGTGTAGGAGCGGGCTTAGCGTGTTGGTAGGGGCTTTGGATGGAGACGTTGCTTAACGGAATAAATTCCGTTCTACATTGGAGCGATCTCTTCACCCTACTAAGCGTAACGAGAATCGGGTAAGCTCTTACTGGCCCTTTGTCGACG
>CAYMXM010000500.1:0-4160 GCA_964394065.1 uncultured Pirellula sp.
TTTCCAAGGGGGGGGGGGGAGTGCTCCACAGCGTTGCCCTTTGGTGGCGCCCCATGCCACGCTCCCCAACCTCCATGCCCCCTAAAGAGCCTCTAATAGAACAACCGGTGAAACAAAATGAAACAGCTGCTATTTCTTGTTGGTTGGGCCTGCTTAAGCATTCCTCAAATGTTGCTGGCACAAGAAACGCATCCGCTAGCGATCGTTGGCAGCGCGACAAACGATCTTTGCCAAGCTCTTAAAACAGGGGACATCTCCTTTGCTCGTTTCGACTCGATCGACGAAGCTCTGCAATCTAAGGCTGACTTCCAAGCACTTCTGGTTCTTGCAGATCGATACCCGGAACAAACCACCTTGATATCCCCCGAAGAGTTGAAGTTTGCCAGATCACGTGCGCGAAAGGTCTATATCGAATATCCGGGTTCTTTGCCGGGGCTGGAATTTTCTGCACCACAAGGTGTTCGCTGGGAACGGGGAGTGATCGCGTCCGATGCTCCTCCTTTTGAACTACCTAAACTCCGCATACTCTCGCTGCAAGACTGCCAATTCCTGCCGATAAGTTCATCCACGAAACCAATCGATGCACCTTGGTTGGGGATCGGGCGAGTAGCGGGATTCAATACAGCGGTTTATGGTCTACCTAGCAAGTTGGATCCTATACTATTCGAAGCAGATGAGGGGCTCTTGGTTGCAACGACGAAGTTGAGCAACTTCGCTACGGCGCGCTTTGCCCCTGGTCGCGATTGGGAGAAGGTTTGGGAAGGATTGCTCCAATATTTAGCCCCAACGACATCTCGTTACCGAATAGCCACTAAATCAGTAGTTCGGCCCCAATACTCCATCGATGCCCCCATCCCCGTAGATGCCCAACAGCGAGCCATTCGTCGGGGAGCGGCATGGTATAAAGAATCCCATCTTTTGATCAGCTCGGAGAGGGAGGCCGAAATTCATCGACTGCTGCGAGAAGGAAAGGACAGCGTTGAGGTCCCTCCACCGAATGCACCGCGAGGGGACGGAACACGGGGGATTATGGAAGGGTATGCGTCTCAAATTCTCCCGGACGGTAGTCAACTGCAACGAATCCCTATCCGAGCAGACTGCCAAGCCGAGGCGGCTGCGGCTTTGGCAATGCACGCTAGTCTTTCAGGAGATGCAGATTCCAAGCAAATTGCAACCAATCTCTTGAACTATCTCTACTTCACTTCCGAGCTACATCAAGGCGTACGAGGGGATCCAAACCATCCCAGCTATGGATTGATCGCTTGGGGGGCAATCGCACCAGCATGGTATATCGGCAACTATGGAGATGACAACGCGAGGACGTTGTTGGCCTCCATTCTTGCTGCATCTTTGCTAGAGGATTCTCGATGGGATGAATCGATCTTGACCGCTCTGTACGCCAATCTTCGAACGACGGGGAAACTCGGGTTTCGGGGAGATCGGGTGGATATTGGTCCTTTGGAAGCTGCTGGTTGGAAAGCATTTGGAGATGCTTCCACGCTGAACGTCTCACCTTTTTTCGAATCCTATCTTTGGGCATGCTATCTTTGGGCCTTTGAACGAACGGGGGATCAACGCTTTCTAGACAAGGCACTCCTCGGGATACGGAGAACGATGCAGAACTATCCTAAAGAGTGGCGTTGGGGGGATAACTTAGATCGTTGCCGCATGATACTCGCTCTCTCATGGCTGGTACGTGTCCAAGACACCGCAGAGCACCGCAATTGGCTCCACGCTGTCGCCAGGGATCTTCTTCGCAATCAGCATTCATGCGGTGCGATTCCTGAAGAGTTAAGCAACACGACAGGAGGGCACTACGTTGCTCCCCAATCAAACGAAGCATACGGAACTTCAGAAACACCTCTTATCCAAAACAATGGAGATCCGGTAAGTGATCAATTGTATGTATCTAGCTTTGCCCTATTCGGTTTGCGTGAAGCCGTAGCTGCGACCGGGGATATCGAACTCAAGCAAGCGGAGGATCGACTGGCGGAGTACATCGTGCGCATTCAAGTCCACTCGGATGCGATACCTTACTTGAGTGGTACCTGGTTCCGAGCCTTCGACTTCGAGCGATGGGATTATTGGTCCAGTTCCGGTGATCTGGGATGGGGAGCTTGGTGCGCAGAGACTGGTTGGGGGCCTGCTTGGAGCTGCATCGCATTGGGATTGCGCGTCAAGGAAACCTCTTTTTGGGATGCAACGCGCAGTAGCCAGATAGGGGCAAAGGTGCCGATGGTTCAAACGAAGATTGCCGTCGAGTAGCGGGGCGCGGCCCGTCTCCCAGCTCCCCACCGAATAAATTCGGTGGGGAGCTATTCTTAAATACGCAGCGCGTTCTAGGGCTTCAAAGAGGTGTCCAACTTAGGTACCCCCTGATCAGATAAAACCCCGTGATAGAGATACATCGCTCCATAGGTCCAATTGGCCTTGGGCATATCGGGAAAATTGACGCGATCCATCATCAAGGCGATGTAGGGAACCGGGTAGCCATCAGGAAGCGGAATGATGTTGGGCCAAATGCGCGTATTGGTCTCATCATTCCACGGAGGTAGATACATGTTCAATTCCCCAGCCGGTTTCAAGTCAGGATAGGAATGGATGTAGACCTTGCGATCGGCGCTTCCAAAGAAGACGTACCGCTGGTTTCCGATCGCTTGAATCAGAGTCCCCGTGCTATCCATCGGGACAGGACCCGCTAAGCGTTCAAACCCTCGGTCCCAGTCATCGGATTCCCATATTCCCGCTCGATATTTGCCTGCTCGCTCCGCGATTAACAATCGCCATTTTTTGGCTTGCTCGTCGTAAAGACCGTGCGGATCCTCGTGCTGCCCGACAAGACCGATAGGACGCGCCTTCATAACGGAGAAGCCCTTTCTGGGATCTCGATCGCTTGAAACTGCGAGGATCGCTTTCTCTTGGGTAGCATGTTCGGCTAGAGCGCTGAAGCCGGTTGTCCATCCACGCCACTGACCGGCGAGATCGTCATAGAAGAGGTGCGAGGCCAACTCGTTTCGCCACAAACCATCTCCTGAATCAAAAACGATGATTCCCTCGAATCGCAGGTCGAAGACCGTCGGGCTCATCGAAAAGACTCCTTGCATAGGATGGGGTAATGCGCGCCCTCGGATGGTCATCGTGATCCAAAGTCGTCCATCCTCGATCAAGGGGCGACCATCGCGCGTGGTGATCGCGCGAATATCCGCTTGCCCACAGCCAGGAGTCAGCGCTCCGGTCACCTCCTCGACTTGAATCGAGCTAGGTGTCGTCAATTCGCTGTGGAGACCAACCTCATATCGTTGCAACTCGGACACCTTGCGCAATTCCAAGTGTTGGCCGAAGTCGGGATACCCGACCAGCCTCAATTCGCCTGCGGACTCAATAAAGAGATTCACTCCAACCGCTAACATTTGAACCCGCAATCGGACTGGTTCCGAAGTTGGGATGTCGGTCGGCCAAGGAAAGCTAGATTGCTCAAGGCTTTCCCCTTGCCGCACCACCTCCCAGCGAATGCTCTGGTATTTGTTCTCTTTCACTTCAATGCTGGCTGTGAGATGCGTTGCCTCTTCCGAGTGTTGGAACCGGATGCCGATTTGTCCTGTCCCCTCGAATGTCTGGAGCATGAGTTCGTAGGTTGCAAAGGGGTTGAACCCTCCCACCCAACGGGTTGAGCTGCATGGTTCGCTTCCTGCAATTTGCAAACTTCCCCCTTCAAGCGTTGTGCGCGGGCGCTTGGAAGCCTTCCCGATCTCCGGATGCATTACATCCAGCCCGAGTATCGTTTTGGGATTCAGCGAAGATAACGGAACCGATTGGGACCGATCGAAGAGCATTCGCTGAACTCCTTGACGGCGAAAGATCAACGAGTCAGGTGAACTCTCTTGAGCCTGTACCACGGAGCTAGAAAGAAGAGCCATCAGGCAAACGAGAAAAAGCCTAAGCTCCGAATTGAAATGCCGCATTCTCGGTGTGCACTCAAACATGTTCGTATTGTGTGGAGAGGAAGGGGGGAAGGATGAGAGATGCATTGTAATAGGCAGTAGACTTTGGGCTTTAGACTTTAGAAAAAACAAAGTTGAGTCTCTAAGATTTCTGCTCCCCTGGACTGACGCATCGGCGCGAATATAAAGTGTTTGGGTAGTTTGGCCGACGCGTAAGCG
>CAYMXM010000501.1:0-1916 GCA_964394065.1 uncultured Pirellula sp.
TTAGAGTTCTGCTCCCCTCGCCCCTTTTAGGGGAGAGGGGTTGGGGGTGAGGGGTAGAAGTGCTAGAAATAAAAACCAAGTTGGAATTCCCTGGTGCCAGCTACACTTTCGGTGTGTTCCGTGGCCGCTTTGAGTCCGAAGGTGCTTGCAATGGAAACGATGATTGATTCGCTATCTCGATCTAAAATGGAAGCAATGGCCACTTCACACACCCTACGACTACTACGCCATTGTTTACTAAGCCGCTTCCCCCTCATCCCCAGCCCTTCTCCCCCAAAGGGGGCGAAGGGAGCCGAAATCTTAAGTGCGCCGCGATCTCTAAGCCCGATCAAATCGGGAAGTTATTTCGGGACAGTTCCTTAATGTGCGGCACACCTACGAAAATTCCTCTTCATCATACCCCCCGGTATCGGCTGGGGCGTCCATGATTTGGCAATAGCTGTCGTAGCGTCGCGCGTCGAGGCGGCCGTCCGCAACCGCATCCTTGACCGCACACCCGTTCTCGTGCAGGTGCGTGCAATCGGGATAACGACAATTGGACGCAAAGGGACGTATGTCTCGAAAAAGCCCCGATAACTCGCTTGCAATGATGTCCCATAATTGGAACTGACGAACCCCCGGCGTATCGATAAACGATCCGCCGATCGACAAGGGGAAAACCTCGGCGGTCGTCGTCGTATGCTTCCCTTTATCGTTCTCTGAACTGACCGCTTGTACCCGCTGGCGAAAACCGGGCTCTAGCGCATTGAGGATCGAAGACTTTCCAACACCACTTTGGCCGACGACAACGCTACATTTGTCTTTAGTTAACGCCCGAAGCATTGGGATTCCCCATCCTTTCGTGGCGCTGAGCAGTGCGACTCGATACCCCATCTGAGCATAGGTACCAATGATCGGCTGAAGCTTCGTGACATCGATCAAATCGCATTTATTGATGCAAATGCAGGCATCGAGTCCGTTCTGTTCGGCGGTTGCGAGGAGGCGATCGATCAAGTTGGGCTTGAGAGCAGGTTGTGCTGCGCTGGTGACGATGAGAAGCTGATCGACATTCGATGCGATCATATGCCGTCGCTGCTTGCTCATCCGGCTTAAGGTACTTTTGCGAGGCTCGATTCGAACGATCCAAGCTTGATCACCACTGGTCCGTTGGATACGGACTTGATCTCCCGCAACGAGGACATGCCGTTGATCGGTCGCAACATTTTTGAGAACGCGTCGAAGGGAACAGCGATAGATTTTTCCATCCCCTCCCTTCACGATCGACTCTAGGCCATGCATTCGGAGAACCAGCCCAGCGATTGTTCCTTTATCGACTTCGAGATGGACATTGCCGAGGGTATCTCGATCGGTTGGGTCTAGGTTTCCCTTGACCGTTCTGTGACGGGTCCGCTCCCCTTTGCCGCTGACGCGTTCGGACGAGACGGTATCGATATCCTCGCGATCCGCTCGGTATCCGTCGGTGAGATCCGCATCACGGACCTGAGATTGGTGTTTCTTCCGAAACTCAATTCGGATTTTGTTGTTCTTTTTGCGGGCCATTTGTTGATGGGGAGATAAGGTGTTTTTCCACGTGGCCTGGGCTAGCCTGACGCATCGGTGGTAAGGGGGAGGGCGCGAAGCGTCCCCCATCACAACCCGACGCGTTAGCGAGGGACTGCGTCGCGAGCGAACGTGGCTTATCGTCGGAAATATCTCTGACGCCGAGTGCTCGCCCTGAGGCATGAAGGGCGTGCTGTGAGGCCTTGCATTGGATGCCTAGTTGCCATCGCTATCCCTCGCTAACGCGTCGGGTTGTGATTTTTGGGCCTCGCTTATACCAAAAGGGCTAAGCCCGCTTCTTCCTCAAGCCTCAAGCCTCACACCTCAAGCCTGCACTGCTACCGAGGGTTCTTGCTTGTTGGCGTGGACGCTTGGGC
>CAYMXM010000501.1:2016-4157 GCA_964394065.1 uncultured Pirellula sp.
CCTCAAGCCTGCACTGCTACCGAGGGTTCTTGCTTGTTGGCGTGGACGCTTGGGCCGATCAGTTCGGTTAGTTCGTTCTCGTCGAGTTCTTCCCGTTCCATGAGCGCATCCTTGAGACGCTCCAACTCCTCGCGCCGTTGGTGCAGGATGTCGGTCGCTCTTCGATCCGCTGCGCGAAGCGTGTCGCCGATCTCTGCATCGATCGTTTCTTGAGTTCGCTCGCTGAACTGGCGTTGTTGATGAATCTCTCGCCCGAGGAAAGGATCGCTGTCACTAAGCTTATAGGAGACCGGTCCGAGCTTGGCACTCATCCCCCAATGGGAGATCATGCGACGCGCAAGGGAAGTCGCTCGCTCCAAATCGTTCTCCGCCCCGACCGAAGTCTCATCATAGATCGCTTTCTCTGCTGCCCTTCCAGCGAGAAGGACGACTAATTGGTCCCGAATCTCACTCTCCGACATATTCATGCGATCTTCCGACGGAAGGATCTGAGTGCTGCCAAGAGACATGCCACGAGGAATGACCGTTACTTTATGGACCCGCTGTGCACCAGGCAGGAACCAAGCAGCCAACGTATGGCCTGCTTCGTGGTAGGCGGTCTTCTCCTTCTCGGAGGGGAGCATGACCTCTTCCCGCTTCGCGCCCATAAGGACTTTATCCCTCGCATAGTCAAAGTCGGCCATGCTGACTCGGCTCTTGTCTTGCCGAGCTGCCCACAGTGCCGCTTCGTTGACAACGTTGCGAATGTCGGCGCCGGTAAGCCCGACGGTGGCTTCTGCAAGTCGATGCAGATCCACATCGTTGTCGAGCGGAACGTCGCGCACGTGGACCTTGAAAATCTCTTCGCGTCCCTTGAGGGTCGGCCTTCCTACGGTGATGTGGCGATCGAATCGTCCCGGACGGAGGAGTGCTGGATCGAGCACGTCAGGACGGTTGGTCGCGGCCATGATGATGACCGAGTCGTTCGGAGAGAATCCATCCATTTCGCCGAGGATTTGATTCAGCGTTTGCTCCCGCTCGTCGTGACCGCCACCGAGCCCAGCTCCCCGCTGACGGCCGACGGCGTCGATTTCGTCGATGAAAACGATCGCAGGAGAGTGCTCCTTGGCGGTCGCGAAGAGATCGCGCACCCTGGAGGCTCCCACACCGACAAACATCTGGATGAATTCACTTCCATTGACGGAAAAGAAGGAAACACCGGCTTCGCCAGCGACAGCGCGCGCTAACAAAGTCTTCCCCGTACCGGGAGGGCCGTTGAGGAGGACCCCCTTCGGAACACGGCCACCGAGCTTTTGAAACTTCTCAGGGGCTTTGAGGAACTCGACGATTTCTTGAAGGTCCGCTTTCACCCCTTCCAAACCAGCGACATCGTCAAAGGTGACATGCTTGTCGGACGGCTCGTAGCGTTTTGCGGTCGAACGGGTGAAGCTGGAGAGGAAACCTCCCCCCATCATCCCTTCGCGACTTCGGCGGAGGAATAGGAAGATCACGACGATCGTTGCGATGAGAACGCCGAGCGAGATAAGGGTGAGGAGTGCGTTGAACGCATTCCCGGAAAAAATCTGAACTTCGAGAGGAACAGCATCCCCCTCCGCTGCATCGGGATCGTCAGGATCCGTTACCTCTCCCCCCTTGCGGGATTTGACTTGCACAGCTTCGATCTTCTCAAGGAGTTGGGCTCGAGAATTCGAATCGGTCGGAATCGAGACTTCGAAGTCCTTGTTGAGTTTCTCGATATCCCCGTTGACCAATTTCGGACGAACGATGTTCCCCTGCGGATCAAAGCTGGCTGGTTTCTCCGGAGGAACTTTGAAGGTCCCCTGGATATAAGCATCGTAGATCTTAAGACTTTGCAGATTCTCCTTATCCAGTTGTTCTAGAAAGAAGCTGTAGTCGACACGAGAAACCTTTGTACTGTTGAAGAAAAACATCAACCCAAGCGTGGCTAAAAGGACGATCGCGATCATCCAAGCCCCTTGGCCGCGTCGAGGTTGACCTTGCGCTGGAGCTTGTGAAGAACGGTCCTCGGTAGGTTTATTCGTCATTGGAGAATTGTGTTCGGCGATACTCTTGTCTTTTGGGAAAGGTCAGATTGTAGCGAGAAGTATCGAATTGAGACAGCGGATCTTAACAGGCTTCAG
>CAYMXM010000502.1:0-4150 GCA_964394065.1 uncultured Pirellula sp.
GCTGGGTCAGTACTTTCATCCGCTCTATCGCCGTTGCGATTGGAACGGCGTACAAGTCGGCGAAATAGAGGAGCATCTCCTTCACACTGAGCCAAGGATAGACTCCATCATTCGTCGAGATGAGACCGAGCATTCCGCGGTGAGAGTCCCCCTGCCGCGACTCTTGGTCCGTCTCCCCCGATGCTTCCCCGATCTCAATCGTCCCGGAGTCGGGTTCTAAAAGCCCCATCACCATGCGGAGGGTCGTGGTTTTTCCTGCTCCGTTGGGACCGAGGAGCCCGTAGACTTCCCCGCGTGCCACTTGGAAGCTCACGTCGTCGACCGCGACTAGTGGTTTCCCCTGAACACTGAACTGCTTGGTTAGGTGGTCCACACGGATCATGGGAGGGGATTTCTGATAGCGCCGTATAAATTTAGCTCAATCGACAGATCTATAGTTTACTCACCTCTACGCGACGCGTAAGCGTTGGGAGAGGCTGGTCTGACGCATCGGCGGTAAAGGACCCGTGCAAGGGTGGCAACCAGTGCAAGGGTGGCACGCTCAGAGCGAAGCGATGGGCGTGGAGGACTTCTCGGAACATTGGGAATAGCCTCAAAACATCACGCCCTTCGTTCCTCAGGGACGTGCCACCCAAATTAGGCTGCTTTTACCCAAACTGCCAAGTTTACCTCCGATGCGTCAGGCTAGGCCGAGGGGCGGAAGTGAGATCTAAATAGACAATCGTTTACTAAGCCGCTGCCCCCCCATCCCCAGCCCTTCTCCCCCAAAGGGGGCGAAGGGAGCCGAAATCTTAAGTGCGCCGCGATCTCCAAGCCCGTTCAAATCGGGAAGTTATTTCGGGACAGTCGTTAAAGCAAGCTATCGAGGAGCAATCGCAACTTGCGCAATTCTTGACGCATGTCCATTTCGTCGGAGGGAGTCATCTCAACGCACAGAGCCCGATCGTAACCTACCGTTTCCAGCTGGGTGATCAAACGACCGTACTCGATCTCCCCCTGCCCGATGCGAACTTGAAGCTTATCCTTTTTCGAGTCGCGCAGGTGGGTGTGGTAGACATACTTGAGGAGCTTCTCGTAGTTCTTGTTCCGGTTTGGGCTACACAAGAATTGGCTAGGATCGAGCGTTACCCCCACTCCGGGAACGTAATCGCAAAGATTTTTGATCGTATCGGGATCTTCGCTGAGGCAGCCGATTTGTGTTTTGATCGCGACGCGAACTCCACGACTCTCGGAGATGCTCACCATCCGTTGAAGATGTTCGACCTCTTGGTTGAAAGGGGTGCCATGCTCCCCGCTCGGGATGGTGATGGTCACCACTTTCGTCGCCTTGGCCAAATCGCAGATTTTCTCGAAACGAGCGTAGTGTTCCTCACCTTCGGCAAGGATTCTGACGTTATAACTGCAAATATCGAGTCGGTGGGTGTCCCGGACTAATCGCAGGCACTCATCGAAATCCTCCATGAGCCTGGAGGGGGGCATCTGAGTCCCCGCATCGTCCATGACGATTTCGACGGAGGTGAACTCAAGATCCGAAAGGACCTCAATTACCTCGGGAAACGGAATTTCTGGGAAACAACCTGTGGATGCTGCTACGATCACGACGTGTATCACTCCTTTGAATCGGATAAACTGGAACCGACCATTATCCAAGGGAATCCCAAACTGACAACTACGGTTTTGAAGAGGATGGTGTAAAGTGCCCGGAGAAGAGTCACTCACAGGTGACTTCCCTAAAACCAACTCCTTACCAGCCACGAAGGGGATCGAACTCAGCACCCCGCTCCAGTTTGTGCCGGGGATCGGTCCGCTGCGCGCCGAACTCTTTCAACGGCTCGGGGTGCGACGCCCGATCGACCTCCTCTTTCTCTTTCCCCGTTCCTATCAAGATATCGCCCCTTATCAGACCATCACTGAGCTGGAACCGGGAATCCGAGCCACCGTCGTAGGGCAAATCGTCGATATGGACAACCGATTCAGCTTCGATGGACGATCCAGCGTCGGCATTCTTCTCGCGATCGAAGGAGGAGGCTACGTTCGATGCGTCTGGTACAACCAACCCTTTCGTCGCGAACAGTTTCAGCGTGGAATGCGAGTAATCGCCACAGGCATCCCGAAATCAACCGGAGTTTCTTTTGAAATGAGGCATCCGGAGACCCTCGCGGTCGATGCCACCACTCCCCTTCCTCAACCTAAGCCGGTACCGATCTACCCATTGACCGAGGGATTGACTCAGAAGCATGTTGCGACCGCCGTTACCGCTGCGCTCGACCATCTCCTCCCGAGCGTTGAGGAGGCCCTCCCCGAAGCCATTCGGGAAAAAGGAGGACGTTTGCTAGGAACAGAGCTGGCCAACGGTCCTTACGAATCGACCTCGCCACTCCTCGGAATTTCCGAAGCCCTCACCAAACTCCATCGCCCTGATACGGTCGAGGAAACCCAAACCGCTCGGCTTCGATTTATCTTTCAAGAATTGCTCGTCTACCAACTCGCGATCGCTTCCCGGCGCCATCGACTGCAACACGAGAAGCCCGCTCCCTCGATCACGGCATCCGCGATGATCCATGCGAGGATTCTCAAGCGGTTCCCCTTCACACCCACCGACGACCAGCTTCGAGTCATCGACGAAGTACGTGCGGATATGGCGCGCGAGGTTCCAATGAACCGTCTGGTTCAAGGGGATGTCGGGAGTGGCAAAACGGTCATCGCCCAATACGCTCTCTTGAACGCCGTCGCGAACAAATTTCAAGCGGCCTTGATGGTCCCTACCGAGTTACTTGCGAGACAGCACTTCGAACGACTTCAATCGCAACTGGCAGGGAGCCAGGTGATGATCGAATTGCTGACTGGGGGGATAAGTACGCGAGAACAAAACGAACTGCGTCAGCGGATCGCGATCGGAACGGTGGATATCGTCGTGGGAACCCAAGCCTTGTTAAGTGAACATGTGCAGTTTCATGCCCTGGGGCTCGTGGTGATCGACGAGCAGCACAAGTTCGGTGTCGAGCAGCGAGCCGCCCTGCGTGAATCACGGACCGTTCCCCACTATTTGGTCCTCTCGGCAACGCCGATCCCCCGAAGCTTGATGATGTCCTTGTTCGGCGATCTCGATGTTTCGATTCTTCGGGAACGTCCCCCCGGAAGGGCGGCCGTCCATACCTACCTGGGAGACGAATCTCAAAAAGGGAAGTGGTGGGAATTTGTCCGGAAGCAACTTCGAAGCGGTCGCCAAGCCTACATCGTCGTTCCTCGCGTGGAAGCGAACGAGCAAAAAGATGCGCTTGGGGTCGAGAGTGTCTTCGAAGAATTATCGCGAGGAGAGTTGGCGGAGTTTGAAGTCGAGATGCTGCACGGCCGCATGGATAGCGAAGAGAAGGGGAGCAAGCTTGCGAAATTTCAGTCGGGGCGGACGCAGGTTTTAGTCGCCACGACGGTGGTCGAGGTGGGGATCGACGTTCCCAACGCCACCTTGCTGACGATTTTCGATGCAGATCGACTCGGCTTGGCTCAATTGCACCAATTGCGTGGTCGGGTTTCCCGTGGTCAGTTCCCCGGCTACGTCTGTCTTTTTCCGAGCATCCGCTGCGATGTTGCGGAGAACTCTCGGTTGCAGTGCTTGGTAAAGATCGACGACGGATTTCGATTGGCCGAGGAGGATCTGAAATTGCGAGGGACAGGAGATCTGCTAGGAACCAAGCAGGTAGGAGTCCCCCCGTTTCGGATTGCCGACCTATCCCGAGACACCGCGATTCTCAATGTCGCTCGCTCGATCGCTTTGGAGATGATCGCAGTCGACCCCGATCTGGAAGGAAGCGAAGTCGCAAAGCTAAAGAAGCTCGTTTTAGGAAAGTACGGGGAGACTCAAATATTGGGAGATGTAGGGTAGGTAAACCGCCGTCGCATCGGTCAGGCTCTATCACAACTAAGTGAACGTCTGCGCCATAATTCACTACACTCCGAGAGATGGGGCTTTTCTTCTTCTACAGACATTTGCAAACTTGCCAGGATACTAGTTTGCTAAACTCAACTTGTGTTGCGATCGGCTGCTCCCGGTCTACCCTCTTGGTTGTTTTGCTGAAATCGGAAGCAAGGTGTTAGCGGCGTGCTAAAGTTTAGCGGTCTCACAAGAGGAATCGCTAGATGTCAAACAGAG
>CAYMXM010000503.1:0-4113 GCA_964394065.1 uncultured Pirellula sp.
ACCAGAAAGGAAGTTCAGACGTGTGATGGAGTCAAGTATAGAGGATCGATCAGGGAGAGTGCAAATAAAAATGCTGGAGGGAATGGCCGATAGTGCGAGGCCAATTGTTAGGAGAGGTTTCACGCAAAGGCGCCAAGGCGCAAAGTGGGGGTGACGGTTGTTTCTTTGTGCTTGGGGGCTTGGTACGATTTTGAAGAAGATAACGCGGAGACTCAGAGGCGCAGAGACGCAGGGGGAAATGAACGTAGCGTCTCTGGAGCTTCTTTGTGATATGGGTTCAATAGAGAGTGGGAGCCTCCTTAGTAATTTGCTCTCACAAGCTCGCATTCTGAACAGCAGGAACAAGGAAGGTGACTGCCAATACGGTTGCGATGAATATCGCTAGGAATCCCCAACGTTTTCTTTGCATGGTAGTAGTATGCGTTGAATTGCAGGCCGCTGACAATTGGGAAGTGAGAAGGTAAACTGCGTGTGATGTCGGGAGTTGAGTGTTAATGAATTTAGCAAACTAAAAGGGAGTGGATCGTGAGCGAATATCAGTTTAGAGATCTATCCATAAAATGTCTTCCAGCGTTCCTCTCCCACTAGCTCCTCCAAGGAAGCACCTGAGCATGCATCGATCGCGTCTTGTCTGTTCGAGTTGTTTCTGGTTGTAAGGACGTCAACGAGGAGAAAACGGTACTTGTCGAATTCACTGCAGATTGGTGTGCAACTTGCAAAACGCTGAAAATCGCTAATCTCGACCGAACCAAAACGAAAGAAGCGGTTGTGCGTGCGAATGCGGTTGTGTACGAAGTCAACATCGATCACCTTGAGGGCTCGGCTCTTGAGTTTTTTATGACGCTACAACCTAGCAAGGGGGTACCGCTTGTTGCCGTTTTCCCCGCAGGGAAAAAGTATGAGCCGATCTGTTTCGGAAACGGTTACACCCAATCGCAGATTCTGCGAGCTTTGAGGGAGTGAATTACGAATAGGTTTAAGGAGTAGGAGTGACTAGAGTAGATGGTCAAGTGGTCAAGTTTCCCGCCCGCTGCTGGTAATTCGAACCTTCTACGATCCCTCCAGGATCGTTGGAGCCTCTTCACGATCCACCGGCGGTGGCGCTGCGCTTACCGCCGGCTAATGGCTGTAATCCCTTCGGGATACCAGAGGGATGCAAAACTTATCCTCGAATTCTTCTCCGCGATTCCCTGCGTCCCCTGCGGTTAAAACAGAATAAATCCACGCATTCAAAAACACGTGTGAAGTGGTCGCTGCCACCATCGTATTCGCCATCGCATTTACGTAGCTCGCGACTTCGTAAACCTCTCCATCACCTTAAGGGTCTCTTCGCTGACGTGATGTTCGATTCCCTCGGCGTCGTGAACAGCGACGGACTCTCGAACCCCCAGCGCGATCAAGAACTGCAATACGATCTCATGTCGCCGCCGGGATTCGACTGCCATTTTTTTCCCTGCTGGAGTTAATGAGATCGGCCCGTAAGGTTGGCTGGTAACATAGCCATCCCGCTTGAGTCTTGCGATCGTCCGGTTGGCAGTGACGTGGCTGACAGCAAACTTCCTCGCAACTTCCACGAGCCGGCACTCTCCGTGTTCTGCGATCAGATCATCGATCGCCTCGACGTAGTCTTGAGCGGTTTCCGTGGCGTGGTCTTGCCTAACGCTCGCGTGTTGATTCTCGGTTCGAGCTTTCTTAATCGGCATATCTTTTCAAAGGAAGAGTTGCGTTTTTTTGGGGCCCCTATCTCTCGCCCCCATTCTATTGAATTTCGTTATTACAGCTACCAACACGATTGCATCTTGGACAAAACGCTGCCCCGAAGAGGACAAGCCATCCGATCAAGTAAAAGAGACCACCTATCGGGACGATGCTCCAATGCCCTAGCTTATCGAGCATCGACGACGAATAGAGCCCTCCACTGAAAAGAACGATACCGACGACAAACAACCAGCAAGCGATTCCTGGGATGCGAGCGATGCGTGTCATCGGAGCAAAGGAAACCGCGAGGATCGCCAACGTATGGTACATCTGATACCTCGCCCCCGTCTCCAAGTTCGCGATCTTCTTCACGATCGTCGCCTCGTCGAAGCCTTGCGTCTCAAGTTGTTTTGGGAGTCCATGGGCTCCGAACGCACCTATCGCCACGCAGATAAACCCGCTCAATGCGGCAATAGCAAGTAACGTACGTGGCCCGGTCATGCAAAAGGTCCCTTGATAGCGGTTCAGTTTTTCAGAGCAATAACGAAATTAGAATTTACCCTACAAACCCAAAACGCTCTACCGTTCCTCTTGCTCGTGGCCCGGGGCGTTCCGTGGCCCGGGCGTCTCGCCCGGTGGTGTCGTAGGGTGGCCTGATGAATCGACGCGAATATCGAATATATGGTGTTTGGGTAATTTGGCCGACGCGTAAGCGAGGCCCGAAAATCACAACCCGTGGCGTAAGCGAGGGACAGCGCTGGCAACTAGGCATCCATCCCAGGTCTCACAGCACGCCCTTCGTGCCTCAGGGACGTGCCACCCGACGCCTGAGACATTTCCGACAAGCGTTACGTGCACTCGCGGCGCTGTCCCTCGCTTACGCCACGGGTTGTGATTGGGGGGGGAAGCTTCGCGTCCAAAGCGACCACGGAACACACCGACTAGACAGGCAAGGCAATGCGCTCCAGAATACGCCCCATAGCGCATCTATCCCCCCTCAGAAACCAGAAAAGCAATGGCAAAAAAGAGCATCTCCGAAGTAGATTGCAAAGGAAAAGTCGTCCTCATGCGAGTGGATTTCAATGTCCCGCAAGACGATTCAGGAGCGATCACCGACGACCGCCGCATTCGGATGGCCCTCCCATCGATCGAATCGGTGATCAGTCGTGGAGGGAAATTGGTTTTGATGAGCCACCTGGGACGCCCCAAAGGAAAAGGCCCCGAGCCGGAATTTACTCTGAAACCAGCCGCGGTTCGACTGGGAGAACTCCTTAACAAACCCGTTACCTTCGCGGCGGATACCGTCGGTCCCGAAGCGGAAGCTGCAGTCAAGGGAATGAAGGACGGAGATATCGTCGTCCTGGAAAACGTTCGCTTCAATCCAGGTGAGAAGAAGGGGGATGATCCCGAATACGCTGGCAAACTCGCAAGCTGGGGAGATATCTATTGCAACGACGCGTTTGGAACCTGCCACCGGGCGGAAGCCTCCATGGTTGCAGTTCCCCTGGCGATGGGAGACAAACCGAAAGTCGTTGGTTTCCTCGTGGAAAAGGAGATCAAGTATCTCAGCGACACGATCGCAACCCCCGCACGACCTTTCGTTGCCATCCTGGGGGGAGCGAAAGTGAGCGACAAGATCAACGTCATCAACAACCTTTTAGGGGTATGCGACAAGGTCATCATCGGGGGAGCGATGGCTTACACCTTCTCACTCGCACAAGGTGGCTCGACCGGGAAAAGTTTGGTGGAGAAGGATAAGGTCGAATTGGCGAAAGAGCTGATCGCCAAGGGGGGAGACAAGCTTGTTCTCCCGGTGGACACCCATTGCGGAGATGACTTCAGCAGCAATTGCAACAAACAAGTCGTCGAAGCGGGGAAGATTCCAGAAGGGTGGGAAGGACTCGATATCGGTCCCAAGTCGGCGGAGAAGTTTGCTGAGATCGTTCGATCGGCGAAGACCGTTGTTTGGAACGGGCCGATGGGGGTCTTTGAAATGCCTCCGTTCGATCAAGGAACCGTCGCGGTGGCGAAGGCGGTCGCGGACAGCGACGCGGTTAGCATCATCGGGGGTGGAGACAGCGCTGCGGCGGTGGAAAAACTCGGCTTCGCAGATTCGGTAACCCACGTCAGTACCGGCGGCGGAGCCAGCTTGCAAATGCTCGAAGGGGAAAAATTCCAAGCGGTAGAGATCTTGGACGAAGCGTAGTTCTGGTATGGCGTGAAGCATCGATGTTAAACGGGAGGACGCGAAGCGTCCCCCATCACAACCCGTGGCGTTAGCGAGGGACAGCGTCGCGAGTGCACGTGGCCCTTACCAGGAAAGCCTCGGGTGCAGGGTGGCACGCTCAGAGCGAAGCGATGGGCGTGCTGTGAGACCTTGGATGCATGCGTGGTTGCCAGCGCTATCCCTCGCTT
>CAYMXM010000504.1:0-4112 GCA_964394065.1 uncultured Pirellula sp.
GCGGGGCGAGGGGAGCAGAGTTCTAATGCGCAGCGCGTTCTAGGGCACCAAGCGGTGTCCGAGGCGGCGAGCCCCTTACACCTTACACCTGGCCCCTTACTCCTTATTCCTTTTATACCGATTGTGTAAAAAAAACGGGTCGGAGGAAGAAGAGGGGGGGAACTCGGTGGATTTCCGCTCCTCCTAGAACTGGCAAGTTCAAATGACTCTGCCGATTGCGTAGAATAGGGAACTCCCCCTTAGTCCTTTTCCCTATCACTTTTCCAATTCCCAAGGTAAGGCACGTGAGAAATCCGTCGTCAATCGCTCGCAAGCTGAGACGAATTGCGATGGGCGTCATGAGTTTCGCCGGGGGATTGATCTTTCTCCTTGCAGCCACTTCGTTCTCGCAGGGGCAACCCCCAGCCCTTGATGGGCTCCCCCCCAACACCGAACGGATCGATCCCCTCATTCCAGAAGGACTCCGCCCCGATTTCATTCTGATGAAAAACGAAGAGGGGGAAGCGGTCTTAATTCCACGGACCAAGTACGAAGAGTATGAACGGGTACTCGCGACCACGGAAGCTTCCGCAGAGGTTCCACCGAGTCTCGAACAACTGACGATCGAGGTAAAAACAGAAGGATCCATCGCGAAGATCTCTGCAGAGACCAGGGTGGTCCTCCCCCAGGCGAACAAGAAACTCCTTTCAGTTCCCCTCGGGCTCGGTGCCATGCAGATCATCCCGCCTGAAGGGGAAACTCCCTTTCCGATCTCCGTTTCTCCAAACGGTGGTGGCTATCTCTGGCGCATTCCTCCGGGAGAGACCCTCGAAAGGAAACTCTCCTTTCAAGGAGTCGCCAATATCCAGACCAATTCCCAATCGAGTTCTCTCCGGATGGTCCTACCTGCTACGACCTGTACGCTCCTCCTCAACTTGCCGAGTGGCGATTGGGACGTGAACACGAGTGGATCTGAATCGGAGGTCGTCGAACCTATACCGAACGGAGGTGAGAATTCTCGCTTTCGAATTCGAGCCTCCGGCGGTTTATTGGAGGTTTCTTGGCGGCGACGAGCTAGTTCAGATCTGGCGCAAGCTACCGAAGGGATGAGTAGCACACGGTATGTCGTACCTGCGAATGTGCACTCGGCGAGCGGTAACGCCATCGTTGCCTCGACTCGAATCACCCTTCGAGGCCCGAAAAGCTTGGGGGGGAGAAACTTTACGGTAACCTTGCCCCCAGGCGCTTCTTGGATTGAAAAGCCCAACGAAGCTGCTCTCTTCAGTGGTTATCGATTGACCAAGACAACTCCACCAGCGGCCCCTGACGCCCCAGCAGAAAACGAGCGCAAACCAGAAACTGGACTTGAGATCGAGATCGATGAGTCCTTTGCGAACTTTGAAGTAGAGGTTCCACTGGAGTGGGAGATCCCATTCTCGCTGGATACCTCTAACCTCACTTTTGACAACCTTCGCATCACCGGTGTCGAACGCCATTTAGCAACCCTCGACATCATGCTCCCCCAAGGACGAACATTGCTTTGGGAGCCGCAAGATGGAGTCGAGTACGTCAAGCGAGCGAATGCCCCTGACGCTTCCGAACTGTTGCAGTACACCTTTAAAGTTGGAAACCAAGGCACTCTCCTGAAGTGCCGACTACTTCAACAACAATCCTCTCCTCTCATCCGGTCCGACTATCGCGTTTGGCTCTTTCCCGATCGTTGGATTCTCAACGGAACGATCGACTTTCAAGACACGACGAGGAACCTTCCCTTTCTGCAGCTTGAAAGCCGAGGCTGGGAAGTGGAGCAGATTCATGGGGGATCAACCGGGCGCGAAATTCCTTTCACCGACGCCGAAGATTCCGAAACGGGGAATACCGTAGTTCCACTCAGCCTCACCGATCTTTCCGAAGGGAACGACGGCAACGCCGCAGCAAACGGGCTCTCCTCTTCGGTGACGTCGGAAAATTCCACGTCGCGACGCATCCAACTTCGCCTCGTCAAACGGCTTGCCCCCGACAACGATTTGCAGAGTCATCACAAACCTCCTGCAACGCTCGACTTTGAACTCCCTGTTCTCTCATGGCTCGATGAAACAAGCCAAACTCGGCAGCTATGGACTCCTGCCGCATCCCTTCAACTTTTTTCCTCGGTCGCAAGCCTCGAACCTCTAGGGCTGCAGGAGGAAAAGACCGGCTGGGCCTTTTCTAGCGCGCCGATCTCTTCCACCGATCAAGCGCTCAAAGAAGCGCGTATCTACAATCCTCGCGAGGGTGTTCCTCGATTCGGTATCGGGCTTCTCGTTCGTGGGGAGGGAGCCACGTTTAAGGGAAGGTTCAAACCCGCGTTATTGGACTCGTTGTTCGAAGCGACAACCACCTTCCGCGCCACTGCAAATCCAGAGGCATGGAAGCTGGAACAAGATTGGCTCCTTCAAGTCAAAGGGGCTTACCCAACCCGGCTGATGATCGCCATCCCTAAAGCCTGGTTGGATCACGCTGAAGAAGTACCCCTGACCGATGCGCTCGAACTCTATGTGAACGGAACGCCGATCACGGAGCTTTCTCTCCTCAGCGAGGAAGAGAGTCGGAATTGGGAATCGAGATTTCCGCTGCTCCGTGAGACATCCGTCTGGGCTCAATTTTCGATCCCTCAATCGGTCTATCTAACTTCGACTCTCGACTCCGCATGGCTCATCACTTTGACGCCGACTCGGTCGATCGGTCGAGAAGCGAACAAGAGCGAGCGATTTGAACAACCGTTGGCTCATCTCGAATCGACCAACGAACGCTCCCCAATTCTGGTCAACAGCACCGTCAGCCTGATCCAAACTCGCCCGGATCATCGACTCCTCCTGAACGGTAAACAGGTTCCGAAAACGCAAACCGAAATTCAGATCGGAGAGGATCGCTGGCTCCAAACGCGGATCACTTTGCCAAACGATCAACCCCTGTTGGACGTAACGGTAGTTCCCGATTCCAATAGCATCTCTCATTTGGTGAGCGTTGAGAGAACTTGGGTGCAGACGGTTGTTAAAAAATCAGAACTAAGGCATCGCTACGTAGTTCGTTTCAAAACCTCCCTCCCGAGTATCACTCTCCAACTCCCGGATGAGATGGGAAGCGATCTGAGTGGAATTCTCAACGATGCAGAATGCCGACTTGATGAAACGGAACCCGACAGCCGGATTTACAAAATCGATCTTACGCAGGCTCCCCCTATGGCTATGGGAGATGAACAACGGCAAGATTCGCTGGGGCGATCTCCCAACCCTACGTACGTCCTGGAACTCTTTTCATGGCCAACTCGCAACTCAGGTTGGCTTCATGAAATCGAGGTCCCCAAGATCGCGATTGAGAAAAGCAATCTCGATCGCGCTCCTTTAGTTTGGCAATTGATAAGCGCTCGATCGGATCATTTAGTTAAGACGTCGGAGGTTCTCTCACCCAACTACCGATGGGAATGGTCGCAATTCGTTTTTGCTCGAAAAGATATGTTGTCGCAATCGGTCATGGAGCAAGAACTAGGGGCGAGCCAACAACCAGAGATCGGGGAGGAACTCAACCAATACTCCCTCATCTCTTTGGATACCGTCCAGCCTTGCTGGGTCGTTTTCGCACCTCGCTTTTTAATCTGGACACCGATCGCGCTCGCGACTCTGTCGTTGACAGTCCTTGCTCTCAGGACGAGCTTGCTCAGGCATACGCTGGTATGGCTGATCGGCATACCTGTTTTATTTGTCCTGGCGTTTTGGTCGTTGGATACGACGGTACTCGTGGCTCAATCCTTGGTGGTTGCGTTGCTCGTCCTGTTGCTGTTCGTGATCGCGGATTGGTTTCTCGATCGAAACGCAAGGAAGAAGAGTGTGTTCGCCGGGCGATCAGGGGTAGGGAGCACGATTCCTTCCCCGCGACCGGAAGTCCGATCCGACAGCCACCCGGGAAGCGGATCCAAATCGATAGCGACCACGATCGCCGCACACGCGAACGAGGCAAAAGCAACTTCGAACTCGAAGTCGAAGCACCCCGAGTCGGAGGGGGCAGCCCCGTGAAGTTTTTTTCCTTGATAAATGGTTCCTGTCTGGATGGGGCTTGTCCCCACCAGACACCGCTTTGGCGTCCTAGCACGCGCT
>CAYMXM010000505.1:0-4110 GCA_964394065.1 uncultured Pirellula sp.
CCCCCAGCCCCTCTCCCCTAAAAGGGGCGAGGGGAGCGGAGATCTAAAAGCGCGGGGCGTTTTGGGGAGTGCCAGCTATATCTAGAATGGAAACGCGACCGCTTCACACACCCTACGGGTTCTCCGGTTAGGTTAGAATAGTTGTTCCCCCTTCAGAACCCTCCCCTCCTCCGTTGAGCCTTTTGGCTATGATGGCCTACCCATTCTATCTCACGACAATTACTGGCCTTCTTTGTGCATTGGCTCCCTCCGTCGCGTTCGCGCAAATCGGGTTCAATGAGAGGATCCGTCCGATTCTTTCGGATAAATGCTTCTTCTGCCACGGACCAGATTCCGAAACACGCGCGGCCGATTTGAGGCTCGATGTGCAAGGAGATGCGATCGACTCCGGGGCGATCGTCCCGAACTCCCCCGAAGATAGCGAAGTATTGCGTCGTATCCTGTCCGACGATCCCGAGGAACAGATGCCACCCCCAAATTCTAAATTGGGGCGACTTAGCGCAGAGGAAGCCGCGTTGATTCGGACTTGGATCGAAGAAGGTGCAAACTATGAGAAACACTGGTCCTTTGAACCTCTTCCCTACGAATCTCTTCGAGAGGCTGCCAAGACCAATCCCATCGATCAGTTCGTTAAAAAGGAACTGAAACGTCAAGGAATCGCTCCGCAACCACGAGCCGATCTTGCAACGCTCGCGCGGCGAGCCTCTTTTGATGTTACCGGGCTTCCACCCGATCGAGAGCTGATGCTGAGCTTTCTCTCAGACCGTTCTCCAGAGGCTTGGTCGAAGTACCTCGACCAGTTGCTAGCGAGTCCTCACTACGGGGAGCGAATGGGGGTCGATTGGTTGGATGTCTCTCGATACGCGGATAGCTTTGGGTTTCAAGTCGATCGGGAAATCTCTGTTTGGCCTTGGCGAGATTGGGTCGTTCGATCGTTCAACGACAACAAACCATTTGACGCGTTCATCGTCGAACAACTCGCGGGGGATCTCCTCCCCAATGCCACCCAAGATCAACATTTGGCAACCGCTTTTAACCGCTTGCACCAACAGGAGAGCGAAGGTGGAAGCGTCGAGGAAGAGTATCGCGTTGAGTATGTCGCCGATCGTGTTCAAACGTATGCAACCGCGTTCCTTGGGCTTACTTTCGAGTGCGCTCGGTGCCACGATCATAAGTTTGACCCGATCTCGCAAAAGGAATACTACCAGCTCTTTTCGATCTTTCAGAACATCGATGAAGCAGGGCTCTACTCCTTTTTCACCCATTCTCACCCCACTCCGACGCTGAACCTTCTTACCCCCGATCAGAAACAGGAACTTGAAAAAGGGGGTAAGGAACTTGAAGAGGCTATGAAGAAGGCCTCCGCGCAGAGGGGAGAAGTACTCGAGAAGCTGAAGGAAGACGATCGCGAATTCCGAGAGTGGCTTTCAAAAGCATTCTCACTACAGAAACCGATCCTCTCCCTGTCGATGGATGAGGTTAAGGATAAAAAGCTTCTTGATCATTTGATGCCAGAGCGATTCGCCACGTTGGAAGGGGAAAACAAAATCGCCGAGGGGAAATTCGGGATGGCGATTGCCTTCACCGGAGACGATCCCGTCAAGACGACCGTTGGGAACTTTGAGAGACATGAACCCTTTAGCGTCTCTCTTTGGATGAACACACCCGATGTCAAGGAACGTGCGGTTCTCTTTCATCGTTCCCGCGCGTGGACCGACGCGGGGAGTCGCGGATACGAGTTGTTGATCGAGGATGGAAAACTCAAATGGAGTCTTATTCACTTTTGGCCGGGAGATGCCATCTCGATTCGGACCAAAGCTCCTATTCCCGTCGACCGCTGGAACCATGTTGCCATAACCTACGACGGTAGCAGCAGAGCTTCGGGGTTGCAAATTTTTGTCGATGGGAAACGAGTGGAGACGGAGGTCATTCGAGATCGTCTTACCAGGAATATCACCGGTGGTGGATACGACTTCATCGATCTGGGAGAACGCTTCCGAGATCGTGGATTCAAGGGTGGAAGAATTGATCAGTTCGAGGTTTATTCCGACCAGCTGACCGATCTGGAGATCCGAAGTCTCGCGGGAGAATTCCAACCACCTCCGAGCCACCAAGAGGGGCAAGAGTCGTTGAACGAAGAGCAAAGATCCCTCTTGATCGACCATTACATCAAAAGGGTTCGACCGGAAATCTCGAGTGTCAATAAGGAACTCGCTGAAGTGCGGAAGAGGCTCTACCAATTGGAAGACTCTGCAACCGAGATCATGACGATGCGAGAGTTGGAGACACCGAAGCCTGCTTATCTTTTGGTTCGAGGGGAGTACAACCAACGAGGCGAGGAAGTCTTTGCTGGAACCCCCGCAGTCCTTCCTCCTTATACGGGAGAGGAACCTCTCAATCGACTCGGGCTAGCCCGTTGGACTGTATCGAGAGAGCATCCATTGACCTCGCGCGTCATCGTCAATCGAGTGTGGCAAAGTATCTTCGGGGTGGGGTTGGTTCGGACTTCGGAGGATTTCGGAAGCCAGGGGAGTCGTCCGAACTATCCGCAAGTCCTCGACGCATTGGCGATTCGTTTTGTCGAGAGTGGGTGGGACATGAAGGGGGTGGTCAAAGAGATCCTCATGAGTGAGACCTATCAGCAGAGGAGTTTTTCGAACCCGCAGCAGATGGCAGACGATCCGGACAATGAATGGCTCGCGCGGGGGCCACGTTTTCGGTTGTCTGCCGAGATGATTCGAGACAATGCACTGGCAGCCTCTGGGCTTCTCAACAGGAAAATCGGTGGATCGCCCGCGGTTACTTATGAGCTGACGGAGTCGTTTAAGCCGAGTCAACCCGAGGTGGGGGACGATATCTATCGGAGAAGCTTGTATACCCGCTGGCGCAGAACTGGTCCTCCACCTGCCTTGATAACGTTTGATGCTCCGCGTCGCGCGGTTTGTGTCGCGAAACGAGAGAGGACGAATACTCCGTTGCAAGCGTTGGTTTTACTCAACGGTCTCCAATTTACTGAAGCCGCTCACGCGATGGCGGACAGGATTGCGCAAGAGGTCGAACGAGATCGTTGGATCGACGAGGTTTTTTTGCGTTGCTTTAGCAGGGAGCCAGACGATGCGGAGAGGAGAATTGCGACGGAGCTTTTGAACGAGCAGTTGGAGTTCTTTCGCCAAGATATCGAGGGTGCAAAAGGGTATTTGGAAGTCGGACAATTCAGGTCTGCTTCGAAGTTGCCGCCCGAAGAACTCGCGGCATTGTCAACCCTCTGTTTGACGCTCCTGAATCATGATGCTTGCGTCGTGAAACGGTAAGTAAGCTTTGAGCTATGAGGTGTAAGGTGTAAGGAAGAAAAAGAAAGAAAGGGCTTCGCCCTTCGTGCTATTTGGATGTCTTTCCATCACGCGATTTCTCCGTGGCCCGGGCGTCTCGCCCGGAGTTACGAAAGCTGCTCCGGGCGAGACGCCCGGGCCACACTCTACTCCTTACACCTTATACCTCGAAGCTCAACGCTTACTATGATTCGATATCAACTTGATCCGGACCTTGATGTGGAGGAGTTCGTTGATTGTTTGAGGCGATCGACATTGGCGGAGCGGAGGCCTGTCGATGATCGGGGGACCATGGAAGGGATGCTCAGGAATGCAGATGTGATCTGCACAGCCCGAAATCAGGATGGATTGTTGGTCGGTGTTGCGAGGTCGATAAGTGACTTCGCGTATTGCACCTATCTTTCCGACCTCGCGGTCGACGAGGACTATCAACGGCGAGGAATCGGCAAAGAGTTGATCTGGAGAAGCCATGAGGCCGCAGGGCTCAATACGACGCTCGTTCTCTTAGCAGCCCCCAAGGCGGTTGAGTACTATCCGCACGTGGGAATGCAATCGCATCCAAGCGCGTGGATAATAACCCGCAGATAGGGGCCATAGTGGACTGTCAAAAAGTTGGTGTTGTGAGGGATTGGCTTTGCGCACGTTTTGTTCTCTGGCTCGCTCCTTGTCCGATCGGGGCTCGTCCCCGTCGGACACCGCTTTGGCGCCCTAGCACGCGCTGCGCTATAAGATATCTGCTCCCCTCGCCCCTTTTAGGGGAGAGGGGCTGGGGGTGAGGGGT
>CAYMXM010000506.1:0-4092 GCA_964394065.1 uncultured Pirellula sp.
AGGACGCCAAAGCGGTGTCTGGTGGGGACAAGCCCCATCCAGACAAGAAGCATTTTTCCTTGGGGAAATTGGGTGTTTTTCTCACCGTGGCCCGGGCGTCTCGCCCGGAGTTGCGAAGGCCCCACCGGGCGGGACGCCTGGGCCACGGAATGCGACTTTTCGAAGGGCCGTTTTTATCTCGCAACCGGCGAGGTAGAATGCTCGTTGTATACAATGGGCGGTTTCATCCTTTCAACAACGAGCTACTTCATTCATGTCGAACGATTTGCGAACGCGAAACGCCGAAAAGATTTTAGCGGAGGAATATCTCGTTGCCCGATCGAAGATCCTTGAGATCGCAGCGACGTTGGATCGACTTGCGATCGCACCAGGTGATGTCACCGGGGCTCCCTTGAAGGAACTACTCGATCGAGGCATCGCTATTCTAGGGGATTCGGAGGGGGAAAAGGCAAAACGCCTTCAACTCCTCATGAGCCGACAATACGATCCGGATTGGCGCAAGAACCTCAACGTCGGGTAGGTGGGAGGACGCGAAGCGTCCCCCCATCACAGCCCGTGGCGTTAGCGAGGGACAGCGTCGCGAGTTTACGTGGCCCCTCACCGGGAATATCTCGGACACTGGGTGTCACGTTCCAGAGGCGCGAAGGGCGCGTTGCGATACCTTGCATGGGATGCATGGTTTCAAGTGCTATCCCTCGCTTACGCCAAGGGTTGTGATTCGGGTCTCGCCTGCGAGTCGAGTTTGTATCCTCTTCATCGAAACCATTGCCACCATGACTAAATCGATCACTCGGGTTTCATCTACCTTCGCCCTACTCGCCTTCTCACTTGCAACCGCGAAGCATGGCGCTGCGGAGACCTACCAAGAGCGAGTCGATCAGGTCCGGAGCGTACCTAGTTTAGCTGCTTTTTGGAATTTCATGGAAAGAGAAGACGGCATCGACGGCAAAGGGAACTTTGTCGCGATTACCGATGTGCCGGGAGAGAAGAAGTATCCGCTGACCCCTCGCAATATCTCACTCGATTTTTGGAACGATGGAGAGCCCGCGACTTTGGAAAGTTTTCCATTGATGAATCGAGGTCCCTTTGGTCAAGCGGTTCAGTTTAGAGAACCGAAGAGCCAGAACGATCTTCCTGTCCTCGCCGTACCCAGAACTGAATTACACGACAGTCGCATCGACGTGAAAGGGGCTGGAAAGAGTGTGTCGATGGTTATCTGGTTGATCTATCAATCGAACAACCATGCGATCGCTGGGATATGGCATGAAGGGACCGATACGCAACCGACAGGTCTAGCTGCGGTGAGCAAAGTGAGAGGACAGCGGCAGTATGGAATGTTTGCTGGCCTCGCTGCTAACCCGGGAGCGGCTAGCATCCATGTTTCTGAGAACGGCATCGCCTCTTTCGGAGATCGGTACGCGCGGCATCTAGCAGTGGCGCCGGAGAAGATGCGACGAGCGGCGATCGACGCTACCCCCGAACAGCTCGATGCAAGCTGGACGACGATCGGGTTCGTCTACGACAACGCCAAGAAAACCGTGGTTGCTTACAACGAAGGCAAAGCGATCGAGCAATGGGTGGAGGCCCCTGAAACAACCCGTTTTTTCTCCCCTGCTGCGAACGCTTGGAAGCAAGCATGGCTCGCATCGAAACCCGGCACCCAACCGGGAGAGGTGGAGGATTTTCCTGCCGATCAGTTTTACGCACCTCCTGAGTCAAAGCCCTTGAGCGAAATCATCGAGTCGGATACCGATACCGAACGAGTGGTCCTCCGAACCTATGAGTTCACGAAGGTGCGATCGAGGCTCAAGAAGGAGGGGGGAATGGTTGTCGAAACCGATCGTCAGCTGGTGGCCCTCAAAGTAAACCCTTGGTATTTCGGATATGACATCTATTCTCCTCCTTCAGCCGAAGAGGGGGGACCTTTTACGATCGGAAGAGTTATTCACAGCAACCGCCATAATACCTTCAACGGCTGGATCGGCGGAGTTGCGGTCTACGACCGAGCGCTCGAACCGGTCGAGGTGGAGAAGTTGTCGAAGGTGGGGAAGAGGGTTATTCCACGGGGAGAGTAGAGGCTCACCCTCGAGGGGGGGCCTGACGCATCGGCGCGAAATATAAAGTGTTTGGGTAGTTCGGCCGACGCGTAAGCGGTGCCCGAAAATCACAACCCGTGGCGTAAGCGAGGGATAGCGCTGGCAACCAGGCATCCGTATCTAAGGTCTCGCTGCACGCCCTTCGTGCTTCAGGGACGTGCCACCCAACGCCTGAGAATCCCGACAAGGGCCATGTGCACTCGCGACGCTGTCCCTCGCTAACGCGTCGGGTTGTGATGGTAGGACGCTTCGCGTCCTACCCCTTAACACCGATGCGCTTCTATCCGGTGGTTTACACCACCGGCAAAGATGTGCCGCCCTCCGGGCTAAGAGGATACGAAGCATCCGATTTCCTCTCGGGGACCTCTGCGAACCTCCGCGTCCCCTGCGGTTAAACTGGAGATATCGGACGAAACCGGGCTTCCGTGCCCAAGATGGCCTGACTCAAACTCGATACCTGGGTCGTTTCGATTTGAGACAAGACATCCCCGCAATCATTGCGGCGTTTCGTTCTTCGATTGAAACGGAGGCTCACGGTGGAATCCGTTCCCATGAGCCTCCGACAAGGACAGTCCTCTGGTTGCTTCCGTGCACCTTGAGGACGAACTTCCCCGAAAGGAAAGACTAAGCAGCAGCGAGCAACCCAATGTTTGCGTAACGGACAACCCCCTCAATGAACTCTTCGAAGATTCGAATATCAAGGGCGCTCGCCGCTGGGCATTCGGGATGGAATTGGCAACCGACGACAAACCAGTCTTCGATCGCGCTCTCGATCCCTTCGATGATTCCATCTTGGCAGCGGGCTGTTACCTTGAAGGAGTCCGCCAAGCGATCGATTGCCATGTGGTGTCGGCTGGTCACTCGAATCTCTCCTTCACCGTATACCCGTCCGAGGATCGAATCGGTTTCGACGACGAGAGAGTGTCGATGGTTGGGGTCTTGGGAATCGCGGTGGGGAATCGCGGTAGGAACATCGATTGGAATATGATAGAAGAGGTTACCACCCTCGGTGATATTGAGGAGTTGCAAACCGACTCCAATCGCCATGACGCTCATGCGGCGACTTGAGATTTCTTGAGCTAGACGTCGATCGAACTCTTCCCGTCGAGCATCCATCGGTCGGACCGAGCTATGAAGCATGTATCCGTCGTTGCGAGGATCTAAATCTCCTCCACCCACCAACACGAATCCGTCGAGGGAATCGAGGATTCGGCAAAGGCTGTCATGATCTGCCATCGGTGGAACGATGACTGGAATCCCCCCAGCATTTTGGATGGCATCGAAGTAGCCAGCAGCGAGGTAGAAGTAGGCCGGGGTCCCTTGGTTGGAGCCTCGGAAATCACAATTCAGTCCAATAATAGGCCGTTTCATTCTAATAGGATCCTCCTAACAAAAAATGAATAGAGAAAAGTCTGGGTCGCTGCATCGATACCATCTCATGGCTCGCGCCGCGGATGAAAACCAATTCTCTGCAACGGTCTTAGGAAGAAGCCGAGAATCCATCTCGGTGCGAATAGCAATCCCAGGTAGGAGCATCGAAACTCAGGCATTGCGGATGCCAGAACTTCAACAGCATCCAACCGACTAGAAAGCCATGGGTTTCTTCCTGAGTACGATAAGTGGAACGGACAGGTAAACGACTTGAACGTCAGCGACTGAATCGGCGATCCGAAGCAACGCTCAAGTGGGGAGAAGATTAGTACAGATTCCTCGAATTGCAATCATCCAACAATATTTAGGGGCTGCCTGAAATGCTAGCACTGAAGAGCGTGGCAGCATTCTTGAAAAGGGGGTGAAGGGAGGGACCGCGAGAGGCTATCGGATGCTTCGCATCCTCTTAGCCCGGAGCGACGGCACACTTAAGATACCTGCTCCCTTCGCCCCCCTTGGGGGAGAAGGGCTGGGGATGAGGGGGCAGCGGCTTAGTAAACAATGGTTTAACTAGATCTCACTTCTACCCCTCACCCCCGGCCCCTCTCCCCGAAGCGGGGCGAGG
>CAYMXM010000507.1:0-4084 GCA_964394065.1 uncultured Pirellula sp.
CCGCTTCGGGGAGAGGGGCCGGGGGTGAGGGGTGGAAGTGCTAGAAACATAACCCAGCTTTACTTGTTTTCTCGAACCCAACCTTCGAATACTTCGATGACCTTGGCGAACATACTCGGATGGCAACATCCTTCAAAAAAGTTCTTTTCCGTTTTTTTGCAACAACACCATCGATCTTCCGAATCGATGTCGCATACGATGGCCTGGAAATCAACCCCCTTAAGGTTTGTTCCATTGAGATCGATGGAAAGCCAAAGCCCTGGGTTGTCTAAAGTTGTCAGCTTAAAACCATGCTGATGCTCCCAATCGCCATCGCACTGGCTAAGGTACCAATCAATCAGTCCTGAAATGTTGTTCTGCATTTAGGCAGCCCTCTTCCTGTAAATCTTGTCGAAATAAACCGCCCCATTCACTCCGAGGTTACAATAAAAATCCTCGCCCCCCGGTCCCGCTCTTTCCCTCCCTAGCCATATGTCCCACCAACACGGTTTTTGCGATCGGCCGAGGATGGCCGCAATCCTTTTGAGCTTTTGCTTGATCCCTTGGATTTGCATCGGCTTGGCACGAGGGCAAGAGACGATTGAGTTTGAGAATCACATCCAACCAATTCTCTCTCGCCATGGTTGCAACATGGGGTCGTGCCACGGGGCTTTGGCGGGCAAGGGGGGATTCCGACTTTCCCTCCTTGGCTACGATTCTGAGAGCGACTTCTTCAATATCACAAGGCAAGATCGAGGACGGCGCATCGACTTGAAGAATCCCGCCGCCTCCTTAATCGTCGCCAAGCCGAGCGGGGGGATCGAGCACAAGGGAGGCGTCCGTATACCCGCTGATTCCGAAGACTACCAGATTCTAGCTCGATGGATCGCGGGCGGGGCATCTGGCCCGCGGGAAGACGTTCCTACGTTGGCGCGTGTCGAAGTCGTTCCCGAAGCGGTAGAGCTTCAACGGGGAGATGAACAGCAGTTGCTGGTTCGTGCTCACTATTCTAACGGTCGGATCGAAGAGGTTACGCGATGGGTCAAATACACTTCGTCCGATGAAGCGGTGGTGATGGTCGATGCGAATGGTAAAGCGAAAGTTGTTGGCCCTGGGGAGGGAGCTATCTCCGTTTGGTTCTCGAGTCAGCTCGCTTCGACGAGAATTCGAGTTCCGTTTTCTTCTTCCCGCGAAGGGACTTCAAAGCCAACATCGGATACTTGGATCGCAGGGGAACCCTCGATCGACCCGCACGTCGATGCGCAATTGAAGTTGCTAGGGATGGGGGCTTCTGAACTCTGCTCCGATAGCGAATTTATCCGACGAGCGACCCTCGATTGTACGGGAACGCTTCCTACGGAGGCCCAAGTCCGCGCGTTCCTCGCGAACGAATCACCGAACAAGCGAAGTGAGTGGATCGATTCATTGCTCTCAAGCCCCGAGTATGTCGATTACTGGACCTACCGCTGGAGCGATTTGTTGATGTTGAACAGCAATCTCCTCAGAGCCGATGGGGTTCGATCCTATTACCAATGGATCCGAAACCACGTTGAGAAGAACACCCCGTGGGATCGCTTTGCCCATGAGATCGTCACAGCGCAGGGAGACGCAGTCGAGAACGGAGCCACCAATTTTTATGCGATCAATCAAGATCCTGAAAGCATCACCGAGAACGTCTGCCAAGCTTTCATGGGGCTCTCGATCGGCTGTGCAAAATGCCATAACCATCCATTGGAAAAGTGGACGAACGATCAGTACTATGCCATGGCAAATATGTTCGCACGGGTGCGTGCCAAAGGTTGGGGAGGAGAGGTTCGGGGGGCCGGTTATCAACGAACAGTGGTGGTCTCCGATCGGGGCGATTTGATTCAACCTTTGCGAGGCAAACCACAGCCCCCCGCTCCGCTGGACGGTGAACCTCTCGATATCGATGCGACCGAAGACCGACGGATCGCGTTATCCGCATGGTTGGTTTCACCCGAGAATCCTTACTTCACCCGAACGATCGTCAATCGAGTTTGGGCTGCCTATTTCGGGATTGGCATCGTCAATCCTGTCGACGATATGCGACTCAGCAACCCCGCGAGCAATCCGGCCCTCTTGGATAGTCTCTGCGAGGAGCTGATCAAGCACCAGTACGATCTCAAGCAACTGATGCGGACGATCATGAACTCTCGCACTTATCAGCGGAGTAGCTTAACGACCGCGTCGAACCTTGAGGACAAGCGTTACTTCTCACGATACTTCCCGAGACGTCTGATGGCCGAAGTCATTCACGATGCCATCGCGGAGATCACTGCGGTTCCAACGACCTTTGATAAGATCGCTTATTTGGGAGGAGAGAGGACACCTACACCTTTCTACACGAAGGGGACCAAGGCGATTCAATTGTTCGATGCGAGTGTCGACAACGACTTCCTGAAAACATTCGGGAGGAACCAACGCCGCATCACCTGCGAATGTGAGCGAAGCGATGAACCGAGCATCATTCAAGTCTTGAGTTTGAACAACGGTGACACCTTGAATCTCAAGCTTGCTGCTCCCGGTGGCCTCGTCGAACGGAAGCTCACAGAACATGGAGAAAGTATCGAAGCGTTAGTTGAGTCTGCATACTTGACCTGCCTTTCGAGATACCCAACACCGCGCGAGGTGGAAGCATTGACGAAAGAGATTCAAAACGGGGCACCCGAGGAGCGAAAAGTGGTGGTGGAAGATTTGTACTGGAGTCTGATGACCTCTCGCGAGTTTCTTTTCAATCACTAAATGTCCATACTTCATACCCGTAAGCTCGTGCTGGAGCACGGTTGGAATTCTACTTCTTTTCAAATTATCAATCCGGGGATACAGCATTGGTTTTCCAAGGATGGCGACGGAGTTGTCGGATACACGCGTGCATCGCGGGTGCGCGTCGTCGTCGGTGCCCCCGTTTGCGCGGAGGAAAATCTGCTCGCTGTCGCGAGATCTTTTGAAACCGACGCGGCGTCTCGGAAAGAGACCGTCTGTTACTTCTGCGCCGAAGCCCGATTGGACAGCGCCCTTGTCGGTTCCGAGCCCTATTCGAAATTCCTTCTCGGTGCTCAACCGGTTTGGAACCCGCAAAACTGGGATTCGATCGTTTCATCGAACGGCTCTCTTCGAGCCCAACTCAATCGTTCCCGAAACAAAGGGGTACGGGTTGTTGAATGGTGTACAGAGCGGGCCAGCCATGATCCCGGAATTGCCGAATGCCTGAAGCTTTGGCTCGATTCGAAAGGGTTACCGCCGTTGCACTTCATGGTCGAGACCGACATGCTGAGGAGGCTTGAAGACCGGCGAATCTGGGTTGCCCAAAGTGCCAACGAAGTTGTCGGCTTCCTCGTCCTCTCACCGGTCCGGAAGCGAAATGGGTGGCTTTTCGAATTATTTCCCCATCGTCCCCACTCCCCCAATGGAACCGTTGAATTGATGATCGATGCTGCGATGCGAGCGATTGCAACGGACGGGTGTTCCCATGCCACGCTGGGCCTTTCCCCACTCTCCAAGCGGGCGAACGTAACCACACACGATAATCCACTGTGGCTCCGAGCGATTCTTTTCTCGGTGCGCAAACACGGCCAGCGCTTCTTCAATTTCGAGGGACTTGATGCGTTCAAGGCAAAGTTGAAACCCGATCGTTGGGAACCAGCCTTCGCGATCTCGAACTCTCCGCGGATTTCTCCCCGCACTCTCTGGGCGATTGCCGGAGCCTTCAGTGGCCACTCCGTTTGCGGAACGATCTTCAAGGGAATCACCAAGGCTGAGTTCTTGTAGGGTGTGTGAAGCGGTCGCACTTCCATCTCAAAGCCATTCAACCTCCAAACCAACGTCCCTATCGCATTTACTACCCCCTCATAAGCGACCGCGCAACACACCGTCCTCAGCGTAGTCCCCTCCCGAATAAAAGTTAACGCAGAGTCGCGGAGGTGCAGGGGCGCGGAGAAGAAAATCGTTGCGCCTCTGCGTCTCCGCGCCTCTGCGTTGAAATTTCCCTGCGCCCTCTGCGGTTAAACACTCTCTACAGCCACTCGCTGACAGCGGGGGGCTTGAGCGACCCTGAACGGGAAGCCGGCTCACGGCGCTGATGGCG
>CAYMXM010000508.1:0-4083 GCA_964394065.1 uncultured Pirellula sp.
CAACCCGTGGCGTAAGCGAGGGACAGCGTCGCGAGTGAACGTAGCCCTTGTCGGGAATATCTCAGGCGTCGGGTGGCACGCCCCGCGCTTTATATCTCCGCTCCCCTCGCCCCGCTTCGGGGAGAGGGGCTGGGGGTGAGGGGTAGAAGTGAGATCTAACTAGGCCATTGTTTGCAAAGCTGCTCCCCCTCATCCCCAGCCCCTCTCTAGTCGGATCGAGCCAGTTCCAGAATGGCTTTTAAAACTCGGTCGGGTTCTTGGATATGCCCACTGGGGAGTCTTTCGAGCAAAGGATCGTCGAGAACAATTCGAAAGAGTCTAGGAGGTTCTTCGTTGTACTTGATGTAGACTCCGACCTCTGATTCTTTGAACACAAAAGGACGGATCGTGGGTTTGTTGATGCGGACCTTCATCGGAGCGATCACGGATACATCGAACCAGTCTGCCTTATTCCCAGCAGCTTGATCAGAGTAGTCTATGAAGAAGACCCTTGGCTTCTCGTCTCTATAAACGAAACACCATAGAAACCCATCGTCAGACCTGTTCCCACCCGTTTCATACCACGTAAACTCCTCTCGATTGAAACGAGCGAATACGATCAGCAAAAGAGAGATCGACAGAACGGCCAGCAAAAGAGTTCGGGTGGAATAACGGAACATGAAGGATCTGGCTGTTGTTTCTAGCGACTCTACCCCTCACCCCCAGCCCCTCTCCCCGAAGCGGGGCGAGGGGAGCGGAGATCTAAGCTGCTCCTCGGAGACATGCAATCGTGGCTCGGGCGTCACGCCCAGAGGAGTCCTCGCAACTCCGGGCGAGACGCCCGGTCCACTTTCAAACTTCCCACTTCAAACTTCTTTTTTCCGTGTCTTCCGTGTATTCCGTGGTTCCCCCAATCGCCCCCTATTTACGACGAGACAGGACGTACTTGGTTAACTCGCGGATCGTGTCCACGTCGAGAATATCGTCGTCGATTTGGATGGAAAACTGCTTCTCCAGTTCGAACGTCAATTCGGCCATGGCGACGGAGTCGACGCCGATCATTGCTAGCGAGTCTTCGGGCTTCGGGTTCCCTCCTACGATCTTCTTCAAATATTCGATGATCTTCGACTCCGCAACTTCCAGATTCGCAAGCTGCGTTGAATTGTCCATGTCGTTCCTTCCTGGAGGCTTCGTAGGGTATCTAAGGTCAGCAGGGGCTCTGCCCCCTTAGTGGGCGATCGGAAAGGGAGGTGCTGCGTCCGACGTGATGATCGATGTCGCTGATACCGGCGTCGCCGATACTGGAGCTACCGAAGGAGAAGTTGCTGGTTCATCCAACTTCTTGCTCGGCCCCGCCGCTTCCAATGCTGCCAAAACCTCTTTTTCGCTGACGAGGTCCCGAAGCACAATAGGGTTTTTTGTATCACCCGGCTTATAAATCGCTAAAACTGGAATGGAGATGCTCTCTAGCTCGATCAACTTCGCTTTGATATGGGGTGGATAGTCGGTCAAATCGGCCTCCATCGCCACCACCTCGTTCGCATCGACCCACTCTTTGACCTTTTTCGTGTGGATCGCATTGTTCAAGTTAAGCTTGCAATTCTGGCACCACTCCGCCGTAAAATCGATCAAGACAGTCTTTCCCTCCTTCACGAGCTCGTCGAGTTTTTCCTCGTTGTATGCCTTCCAAGCCAACTGATAAGGAGAAGGACTCATCACGTAGAAGGAGCCGGCGATCCCAGCCAAAGCGACCGCGATTCCAATCCCCCAGGCTCGCAGACGAGGAGCAAGATTCGACCAGACTGGAACCCGACCGATCAGCCAACAAGCAAACCAGACGAAAATAAGGGATCCGAGCATCGCGATCTTCTGGTCCCCCGAGAAACCGTTGACGAACATCACCACCGCGAGCAACATCGGAAACGCGAGGAATTCCTTGAAGGTCTCCATCCACGGCCCAGGCTTCGGAATGAACGATAGTAGCGCAGGCTGAACGCTCAACAGGAGATAAGGAAGTGCCATCCCCAAACCAACACCGGTGAAAATCAACAAAACGAGCCACGAAGGTTGGCTCAACGCGACAACAAAGACGCTACCTAAGAAAGGAGCGCTACAAGGAGTCGCAAGAATCGTCGTAATGACTCCCTTGAAAAAGGCTCCTAGATAGCCTTCTCGACCGGCTAGTTCGGCACTCTTGCCACCGGTCGCAAAGCCAGGGATCGGAATATCCCAAACTCCCAGGAAACTCAACGCGAGGGCGAACATGAATGATGTAGAGGCGATCCGGAATCCAACCGATCCAAACTGCTCTCCCCATCCGTACGCTTGACCGGTCGCTTCTCGAACCACGACGCTCACCAATCCGAGGCCGAATATCAAAAAGATGATTCCGAAAGCATAAACAAGGGTCAACCGAGCGGCTGTTTTCTTATCGCCGGCCGCTTCGGTTACGAAGCCGAGGATCTTCAACCCGATCACCGGCAAGACGCAGGGCATCACGTTGAGGATCAACCCGCCGAGCATCGCCAAGCAAAACGTGGTCAGAATCTGTTGCCATCCCAGTGTGAGGGCGACGCGAACTTCATCGATCCACTGGCTTCGCTTCGGAATTCCAGAGACATCTTTAAACGGAACGGCCTTGATCGCGGCCATGACAGGCTTCACGAGGGATTCGTTCTCGGTGATCTCCAGTTCGACCTTGAACTCCAGGCCGCGGGGTTGATCGCACGATCCTTCGTTGCAGGCCTGATAACCGACCAAGCCGCTGATGGGGTATCGATCGGGGATCGCTTCAGCGGGGACGGTCAGAGCGATTTTGAACTCCACCTCCCCGACATAATGATCCACCTTCAGCCCGCCGTAATCTTCGTGAACGATCGGTTTGTTCGCGATCGGACGGCTCGCCTTCATCCCCGCTTTTTGTTGGAGAACGATCAGGGTTCGAGAACCGGTTTCAGCGTCGTTTCCGTCGTATTTGTAGAAATAAAACGTATCGTCGGGTTTTCCCTTTAAGATCAGGTCGACCGTTTCCCCACGCTTAGCTTTGGTATGGGAGAGTTGGGCCGTCCATTCGGAGAGGGAGCCATTTTCACGGAAGGGGCCGGTTGCTTCGAGGGATTTCGCCGAGGCGTAATAGCCGGCAAAAGTCGCTTTTACCTTTTCCCCTCGGATCGGAACGCACTGCTCTCGGCAGACTTGGCCGTTGATGCTCAGTTCGATTTCCCCCGGGTTCTCCGGAGGTTCGGCAAGGGTTAGGGAGGCGGCCCAAGTCACCTTGTCCTCATGCGTTTCGACCGGCAATCCTTCGAAGCCAGCTTCCTCGTGAGAGATATGAGGAGGGGAATCGGGTTCGAAGATCCCGAGACGAACATTCGGATCGGAGGATTTGATCTCGGTCTTGCTCGGCCCCTTCCCCTGGGTCACCGAGAAGATGTGGTAGCCAGGATCGATCGTGGCGGTGACCCGGACGACACCTCGCCCGGTCCCCTCCTCAAGTTCATAGCTAGCCGAGAACGAACAGGGGATCGAGGTAAGGGCTCCGCCTCCTCCCAAACCTCCCAGTCCACCTAAGCCACCCAGTCCTTTAGAGGGACGTTGGGAAAAGGCCGTACCGCTCCCTAGCAACGCAAGAAGAGGGAAGATAAGGCCCAGGATTAGTAAGCCCAGAATTAGTAAGCGTGGTATTCGCATTTGGTTTCTTACTCTTGTAAGGCAAGCGGCAGTTGAAAATATACCATAACCTTATCTACTCCAATTGTAGATCAACTCCCATTGCAGGAGGTGCACTCTTGTGGCAGTTACCCTCCCCTCTGGGGAGGGTCGATCTCTGCTCCCCTCGCCCCGCTTCGGGGAGAGGGGCGGGGGGTGAGGGGTAGAAGTGAGATCTAACTGTGCCTTTGTTTACTAAGCCGCAGCCCCCTCATCCCCAGCCCTTCTCCCCCAAAGGGGGCGAAGGGAGCCGGAATCTTAAAGCCCTTAAGGCATAGGGATTTTACCTAGCACGGCATGCTACGGTCAACTTCGGCAGAATTCCGCGAAAAATCCTTACAAACCTCAGAATCTCCGCCGCAGCAGAAAACTACCCATTCGTCGCATCTTTGCTGT
>CAYMXM010000509.1:0-4081 GCA_964394065.1 uncultured Pirellula sp.
AAGGTTGTCGATTCCACGGACCAAGGGCCGCATCTACGATCATCCTTACAACGGCGAGCTCATTCCTAGAACATCTCGGGCACCGCCATACCGCATCGTCGAACCAGCGTTTCGTCCTTGTCGACTCCTCGTCACCAGCAAACTCCCCGGAAAACATCACCGAGCATTCCGCAGGCTGCGGGTGTCACGCTTGGATTCAAATCAGCGCCGAGGAGGATCTCGCGGAAACCTTCCCCGAGATTTGGAGTAGAGCCTGCCATGAGTGATGGTAAGGTGCTTAGGGTATTTGGCCGACGCGTAAGCGAGGTCACGAAATCACAACCCGACGCGTTAGCGAGGGACAGCGCTGGCAATCACGCATCCAATCCAAGATACCACAGCACGCCCTTCGTGCCTCAGGGACGTGCCACCCGACGCCTGAAATATTCCCCACAAGGGCCACGTTTGCTGGCACCGCAGTCCCTCGCTAACGCGTCGGGTTGTGATGGGGGGACCGCTTCGCGTCCCCCCCTTAACACCGATGCGCAAGCTCACCCCCAGCCCCTCTCCCCTAAAAGGGGCGAGGGGAGCGGATACCTTTAAAGTGTCGCTATGGTCTTCCTAAAGTCGAAAGCCCAAAGTCGAAAGCCTCATGCTGAAGTGGGTGGTAGTAAGAAGGGGCGTCCCCCCTCCCCGATCCGCCAATCCCTCCATTTCGTCGCTCCGATGACGCAAGCTCTTTGCATTGCCCTTGCGTCGATGTCATTGTTGATTCTAACCGTCGTAGAAGCGGACGGTGAGTTCTCCTTTTCGCTCGCCGTTCGTTGGGTGCTCTTGTCGATCGTTCTCGTAGCAGGGAACCTTTGGACGCGTCGCGTTCACCAGCGCGTTGCAAACCCCGCTACAGCGCTTCCGTTTCTTGTGATCCTTCCGTTGCTCGTGGTTGTTTGGGAAGGGATCCAACGGAGCAACGGATGGGGAGGTCGCGCGCTTGAGATCGTGCTGATGCACTTCCTCGCCGCGATGGTTTTCGGTTTGACGTTGGTATGTGGTTGGACCAGATTTCACAAAGCATGCGTTGCGATGAGTCTGTTTCTAGCCACCTTTGGAATGACCGTCTCCCAGCAAACGACGGCGGTCGCGCTCGTCGGCGTCTACACGATGATAGCGATCGTGTGGGCTGCGACCGCCTATTGGGAAGGACTCGGTACGCAGGTCATTCAGCAAGCCACTTCACCTCGACGCTTTCTGTTTCCCACTTTTGCATTGATCTTGCTCGGTGGCATCTTCGCGTTCACCGAACAAAGCAAGGAGATCCTGGCGCCGATTCGTGGGTTGTTCCCCACCTCCGGGGGAGCGGGAGATCACTCGGAGTTTGCGAGAAGTGGAGTCGGAACGGGGGACATGCTGGTGGCTGGTTCGAAGAATATTCAAAGCATCGGGCCGATCGATGATGCTCCCTTCATGACCGACGACAAACCGAGCCTCTACGATGTTCTTGATGATATGTACAACGAACCTGTCACGATCAACAAGACAGATCGAGCCATCGCATTAGGGCTGGACGAGGCACGCCGGAATCAATCGAAGAACAACCACGTGCACCATGAAACCCAAAAAGCGAATCGGGAGTTCTCCACCCTTCGAAAGCCACCCCCTGGTCTCTCGAAACCGATCGATGACATTCGAAGCAACGCGCTCTTCTACGTCGCAGGACGAACGCCTCTTCACCTTCGACTCGAACACTACGACCGTTTCGATGGGATCAATTGGCATGTCGATCCCACCGAGTATGTTCCTGCGGAAACCTGCTTGAAAATGGTGAAAGATGTTTCGGGAAGGGACTGGCTCAAACTTCCAGAGCGGCTGCCGACTAGAACCTTTTTCACAGAAGCCGAAACGCATGCGGTCAAAGTCGTTCAGCTCGAAACGAATGTGATCCCTTCTCCTTCGTTTCTTCATGGCGTCCATATCGATCGAGTCGATCGGCTCGACATGTATGCCTACAGCGAGCTCGGGATGGTTCGGATGGCTCGCGAAAAGTTGGCGGAATTGGTTCCCATTCACTTGGTATCGCGCACTATCGATCGATGGGAGTTTGCAAATTCGAACCCTCCGTTTCTTGGCAAGTACTTCTCCACTCCCGATCCCCCCCCAGTTCCCGAATCGATTGTCGAACCTATTCGACAACTCGCTCTCGAGTGGGGAGGGAATGAGAAACATGGCTGGGAACAGATTCAAGCCGTGTTGCAGGCTCTTCGAACGAAGTTCGCACACGATCGAAACGCGGTCGCTGATCCAGAAGCAGAGTCTCCTGTTCTCGACTTCTTGTTCACTTCCCGGCGAGGTCCCGACTATCAATTCGCTTCCTCTGCAGCTTTGCTTCTCCGAACGCTCGGATATACGACACGCATTGTAAACGGCTTTTACGTCTCCCCGGCAAGTTACGATCGAAGATCGAGACATACCCCAGTCCATAAAGAGGATATTCATTTCTGGATCGAGGTTCGGTTGGATGAAACGCACTGGATACCATTCGATCCAACCCCTGGCTACGAGATACTGGAGCCTCCCTTTCACTGGGGAAAATTCACGACAAGAACTTTCCATGCACTTCAAGCCACAATCCGTAACAACCCGTTTGTTATCGCCTTAACGTTGAGCGTCGTCACTCTTTTCTGGATCTTTCGAGCGAGACTGTGGGATCGGTACGCCATGGTCCTTTGGCTCTGTTTTCCTAGTAGAAGATGCGCTGTGAAGGCTTGGCAGATCCTGAAGAATCGCTTCCGCTTCGGAGGGCTCGATGTTCCAAAAGGGGTGACCCCTAAGCAGTTTTTTCAATGGGTGGAAGAGAGGTCTTCGAGCGATGCGATTTTATGCCGACGCTTTGTCACGATGCTCAACGAAGAAACCTTTTCCAACGCCAGATCTCAAGTCTCTCCAAGCGAAGAGACCTCTGCAATCATGACGATGGTCTTGAAACAGCTTACCCCCTCTGTCTGCCGTCGCCTCGCGTCCCAATGGAATCAATTGCAAAGTCACCTTCGAAGTCCATTGGAGAATCCTCCGACGATTTCGCAACCTACTCTTTCCCTACGAAAGTAACTCCGTGCATTCTGAAACAACAACCACTCCTCCATGCAAGATCGATGCGATACGGGATCGATTGAACCGAGCGATCAAAGGGAAAGAGGAAGTGATTCACTATGTGTTGATCGCATTGTTGGCGAAAGGGCATTTGCTCTTGGAAGATCGACCGGGGCTGGGAAAGACGACCCTTGCCAAGGCGCTTGCCAACGCGATCGGAGGGAGTTTTGCGCGTATCCAATGCACGCCAGATCTGCTCCCTGGGGATATTACGGGATTCAGCATTTTTAATCAGCGATCGCATGAGTTCGAGTTTCGAGAGGGTCCTGTTTTCACCGATGTACTTCTCGCGGATGAGATCAACCGCGCGACCCCTCGCACGCAAAGC
The DNA here is from genome assembly GCA_964394065.1 of uncultured Pirellula sp. GTDB lineage: Bacteria > Planctomycetota > Planctomycetia > Pirellulales > Pirellulaceae > JBKCUI01. The sequence continues at coordinate 3,455 of CAYMXM010000509.1, forward strand.
GCCTTGCTAGAAGCGATGGCGGAGCATCAAGTCACGGTCGATTCGATTCGTTATCCTCTCTCGTCTAAGTTCTTCGTGATCGCAACCCAAAACCCAACCGATCAGCATGGAACCTATCCGCTCCCTGAAGCACAACTAGACCGGTTTGCGATGAAGTTAAGCATCGGCTATCCCGCCCCCGCCGATGAGAAGCGATTGCTTCAAGACTCGATACTCGAACGGCAGGAACCAAGGGAGGAACCGAGTGCGATCTTTACCCCCGAGGACTTAGCGGAGTATCAGAACCGAGTGGCGAAGATCCATGTCGATGCAAAGATCCAAGACTACATGATCGCTCTCGCATCGAAGACTCGGGAGCATCCACATGTTCCACTCGGTGTCAGTCCACGTGGAGTACTCACTTGGCAGAGAGCGTCGCAGGCGAGTGCTTTCTTGGATGGGCGAGATTTCGTGACCCCCGACGATGTTCAATCGACAGCGTTTCCCGTCCTCAGCGTTCGTCTCGGAGGAGGGCATCGCAACGTTCCTCATTTGATTAGAGAGATTATCGAAGCAACAGCGGTGCCGGAGTGAGGTGTAAGGTGTAAGGTGTAAGGTGTAAGGTGTAAGGTGTAAGGTGTAAGGTGT
>CAYMXM010000510.1:0-4058 GCA_964394065.1 uncultured Pirellula sp.
TATTGCAATCGAACTTCTCCAGCGAGGATGTCGCGTTAGCATTGCTGCTCGAGATTTGCACGTTGCCGGGCGCGCACTACGGGATTTGGAAGTGGATCTGTTTCAAGCTCCGCATCGACTCGAACCATTCCGTGGTCCGATATCTCCGGCTATCTCCTATCAGCATCTCCTGCATAACATCGGGTTTGGAGATTCGGATCTTCTAACAGCACTCGCCCAAGGATGGCAAGGTATTTTCCGAGCCGTGCAGCCGGAGGTGATTCTCCTGGAACATAGTCCTGTCGCTTTGTTTGCAGCACGATCGCATAACGCCCTTAAGGGGCTTCTCGGTACTGGATTTTCCATCCCTCCGACACCTCTTCCTCTTTTGAGAGAACCAGCATCCCTTGAGGAGTTTCACCTTGAAGCAGATGCCGAACGGACGCTGCAAATCGCCAATGGAGTTGCCAGTCGGTTGGGTCTTTCTCCTTTGGAAAGTCTGGAGCAGTTGTACCAAGCTGCTGATGCAAGGTTCTTTCGAACCTATCCCGAACTCGATCACTTTGGACCAAGGTCGGACGCAGAATACCTCGGTGTCTCGGAGAAAGGACGAGGTGAAATGCCTGAATGGCCCGATTGTTTTGGTCCGAAGGTGTTCGCTTACTTGAAGCAGTTCGCGCAAGGCAAAGATGCGATTCGAAGGCTATCCGAGCTCTCCTTACGCGTGGTCACCTACGCTCCCTTTATGGGTAAGGAGGAAGCACAAAAGTTGGAGATGCATCTTCCGAACGTACGCTTCTACACGACTCCTTTGAACATCGATGCAGTCCTCTCTAGCTGCGATTTAGTGGTGAGCCATGGAGGGCATGGCCTGACGGCCAAATCCCTTCTTGCAGGAGTTCCGATCGTCACCATTCCCCTTCATCAGGAGCAGGTACTCGTTAGCAAACGCATTGTAGCGCAAGGGATGGGAGCTTCCCTTTCGCCAAGCGAGATCGACCTCCTGAGGAGAACGATCATGGAAACGATAGTCTCTACCGAGATTCGAAAGAATGCTGGTTTATTCGCGCAGAAGTATGCAGAACAGCCGAGTAAGGATTTAGGGAAAGTGGTCGCGGATTGGGTGGGCCTGACCCCTTTGATCGGGCCCCGTAGTGGGAAGTAGGGTGTAGGGGGGGACCACGGAATACACGATACACACGGAAAAAAGGAGTTGAAGGGAAGATTTAGATCTCCTCATCCGTGTATTCCGTGCTATCCGTGGTTGAAAAAAAGAAACGTCGTCTTGCGTAAACCGATGCGGCGAGCAGGCTGCATAGAACGATGCTGGAGGGTTCTGGAACTGCGGTGATCACAAAATTATCCATCGCAAAATAGACCGGGGTGTTGATTCCGAATAGTCCAATATCACTTGAATCGAATACAAAGTGGAGGCTTCGGGCATCTTCGAGGGGAGAAAGATCGACTTCGGTCCATTGGTTTAAGATAGTATTGTTTTCGCCCCGGAAATCCGCGAGAAAGAATTCGATGGGGGCAAGGACGCTCCCAGAGGCGTCGATTCCGTAGATGTAAAGACTAAGAAAGTCTGGATCGTTCCCTGTTGTTCCACCAAATTTCTTAGAAAAAGTAGAACCTTCTAGCATATCAAGGGCAGCGTAGGTCGTATTCGTAACGAGCATGCTAGATGCTATTGAGTTGGTCGGTAAATAAATGCTGGGGAGTTGAGTCAACTGTTCCGGACTGTATGCGAGTTGCTTCGCCATGCTGCTTCCGAAACCAACCGCATATTTTGTGTCATTGAAACCTCCTCCTGTGATCGCACTGTATTGGTTTCCGAATCCTCCCTCTGTTGTGTTGATGTGATTGGAGATTGCAAAACCTTGCCAGGATGGGCCCCAGGCAACCGAGTTTGTGTAGGTATTCGAGAATCCAACGCCGTGGCTTGGAAACGTTCCGAAGGTTGTGGTAGATAGGAGTGCCCCCTCTTCGTTGCGGTCCTCAACGATACGATCTACAACAATCGGTTGGCTGAGGTATCCTGCCGTTCCCAAATTGAATTCATCAAAATCAATCGTTGTCGATTGGCTCCGAACTTCTCCTGCTCCCGTCAGGAGGAACGTCAGCATGAGAAGGGCGAGACGAGTGTGTTGAAATACGGCTGTGGTTCGTAGGTTTCGAATGGTCATGATGTTTGTTTTCAAAGTTGTAAGTTAACTAAGGAACTGTCCCGAAATAACTTCCGTGTTTTTAGTCTTGGCACGCGCCGCGCTTTATATCTTTGCTCCCCTCCCCCAAAGGGGGCGAAGGGAGCCGAAATCTTGAGTGCGAGGCAAGTTTTAAAACTCGCCGATCACTTCCCCTCCTTGTCGGGAAAGCAATGCGGCGAATGTTTTTAAATCGACCTCCTTGTCGACCAAGCGAGCAGATCCGTCTGCCATTAAAAAGATCGCACCTTCCGTGTGATAGCTGTGGAACTCTTGGCCGAAGTCGCAGAAGTTTCCGTTTCGACTCTTGAAGACCGTACCGCATGCTCCCCAGCGCGAGCCCGTTCGGGTTGGCTCGTTGATCGGGGCGCTTTGGTCGAACAAGTTTTTATGTCCAGCCCAGAGGGAGTGGAGACCTTCGGGGGCCTCGCCGAGAACAACGGTGTTCGAGGTTCCGTCGAGGATATCGCTCACACCGATCTGACGTTCCATTCCGAAAAGAAGTACCCCTCGCCCACCGCCACTCGTATCTCCTTGATCGGAGTAATTGTTTTGGCAATTGGTCGCTGGGTAGCAGCGAAGCCCACGCTCTCCGTAGTTTCCACCATAGTCGGTCCGCCCGAATTGGGTCGTTGAGGTTGGAGTGTCTCCGTTGGGGCGGAGGAGCGATGGTTTCGGAGCAGTGGGGCAAAGGTAGGTGGGGATGATCCGTTGGGAGCCCACGTGATTGACCGGATCGAGATAAGGAACCTTCAAATCGATCTCTTCGTAGATCCCCATCTGTTCGATATATGGCAACAGGACTGTCCCCCAGCTGGGACGCCATCGAGCGCGCACGGCTGCATTGGTCGTGCTTGCAACTCCCGCTCCGCCGAAGGGGAAGCGGTTGAAGGCGCTGTGGTAGTTGTGAAACCCAAGCCCCATTTGCTTCAAGTTGTTGGCGCATTGGAGCCGGCGAGCCGCTTCCCTGGCCGCTTGCACCGCTGGCAATAAAAGTCCGATCAAGATGCCGATGATGGCGATGACCACCAGGAGCTCTACGAGGGTAAAACCATTGCGTGCCACGGGCCCTTCGCCCGGTTCACGATGAAGTCGCTCCAATCGCCCAGCCGCCAGCTGCTTAACCAGCAACTGTTCCGTAGGGGGGAGAGATCGCCAGTTCGCAATCTCAGTCGATTGGCGACCGCAGCCAACGCAGATGTCTTGCCTGTTGAGTTGGCAAACTCCCGTGCAAGGAGAAGAAACTTCGTACATGATTTGCGAAACGGGTGCCCGATTCCAAGGAACATCGGATTTCCAACGCGAGAATTGGGGGTGATGCTGCGCGCTGCAACAACTGCCCAAAACCTGGAAGGCACTTCGTTGTCTTGTACTTGGTAGGTCTTCTGACTCACCCCCAACCGAAACTCAAAGCCTTCTCGCTTGCGGCTTGCAAACAATGGCACATCAAGAGATGGAATAAGGTCTGAAACGGAATCCCGTTTCAGGGGGTACACAGCGGCCGGTCCGTCCCGGAATTTCACCGGAGTTCCCTGTTCACAGCCCTCGCAGAAACAATCGCGTAAGAGCTGCCACCAAGTACACGGTCGAAGATAGCCGAATCAGCCATCGGAGTCAAACTGAATCAGGCTTGAGGCTTGAGGAAGAAGAGGGCGGTGCATGGAAATGCGTGGCAATGGGTGGCACGCTCAGAGCGAAGCGATGGGCGTGGAGAATTGTTAGAATTGCTGGGAGTGAGTAAGCCTGGGCAGTTAAAAAGTTGGTGTTGTGGTGATCTAGGTTTGCGCAAGTTTTGTTCCTTGATTCGCTTCATGTCCGACCGGGGCTCGTCCCCGTCGGACGCCGCTTTGGCGCCCTAAAGCGCACCGCGCTTTT
>CAYMXM010000511.1:0-4054 GCA_964394065.1 uncultured Pirellula sp.
CCCTCGCTTACGCCACGGGTTGTGATTTTCGGGCCTCGCTTACGCATCGGCCAAAAGCGGTGTCCGACGGGGCCAAGCCCCAGTCGGGCAAGAAAATCCAATAGCTTCAACCGAGCTTTTTACTTCGACGCGAGGCGGTCACCTTCGCCGAAATTGAAGGTCAATTCCAATTTATCGCCACCGATCAATCGAATGACCTCCGACTTGGTTTCCCCTTCGTGAGTCACCTCGATTCGATACTCGTCCCAAGCCTCTCCCTCGAGGAGATGCTTCGTTCGATAAACGCGCGAGGTGCCACTGGTCTTCGTCTCATTGTTTCCGAGAACAACCTTCGCTCCTTCAGGAACATGGAGGGTGAGGACGGTTTCCGTCGGTTCCGAGAAAGAAGCGAGATCAAAGGTAATTTCATCCGTCGACCCGGGAACAAGGGTTACGGTTTGGGTCTTTTGAGCCTCGGCTCCATCCTCATTCGAGAGGAGAACTTTCAATTCAAATTGATAACTATCGTTGGGATCCAGATCGCGGCTGACAAAATGCCGAACCTCTCCGGTCGAGCTGGTTTCGCTACCGTTGACGTAGACCTTGGCTTTCTCGGGAACGTTCACGACCAAGTGAATTTCATTCGGCTTCACGGAACGAGCGACCGAAGCGTATTTGTTCGTGGTATAGCTTGGAAGGCCTGTTGTGCCGCTGCTTTCCCCACCGATGCCTGGCAAGGGAGGGAGGCTTGGTGTCGTCGGGGCGCTCGGTGTCGTCGGAGCGCTCGGCGTCACTGGCTGAGACTGAAGCGGTGCGCTTTCAATGATGGTTCCCTCGACTGGGGAGGCCAACTCGTAACCGCCGTAATAGGAACTGCCAGCGCTACCGTAGGAGCTGGAATATCCGCCGGAAGAACCTCCCGAGGAACCGCCGTAGCTGTACGCGGGTACGTAGCCACCGGACGAACCTCCGCTGGAACCGCCCCCCGAGGAGCCATAACTAACCTTGTAAGGAACCCCGCCGGAACTACCGCCGGAGGATCCGCCACCAGAGCTGCCGTAGTAAGATGCGCGATAAGCATGTCGTGCAGCGATTCTGTCGTGGATTCGATCATGGAGCCGACGCAAAGGACCGACCGGTTGCACGTATCCCCCCGACGAACCACCACCGTGAGCATAGTAGCCGCTCGAGCCATAGCCGGCTGTGTACCCACCACTCGAGCCGTACCCACCACTCGAACCGTAGGAAAGACCTGCATATCCCCCAGAAGAGCCGCCGCTGCTCCCTCCCGATGATCCAAATCCTGCGTTTGCAATGCCCGTGTAACTCGCTACCGCGACGACGATTGCCGTAAGGCGTAGGCAACCCATCCACTTACTTCTCATGACGTTCCTCCAATGTTCCTTTCTGTTCATGCGCCCTTCCGCATGTTCCGACCACTGAGAATAGCCTGAACCGATGTTAGTTCAAGAAGGCTAGGTAGAATTTGCAAAATAGACAACGAGGGAAAGATACGACTTAATATCGGGAAAAAACAGAATTTAACGCAAGTCGTTCCCGATCAAGCCCTCTCCACTCGGTCGATTCGGCGAGTTCTTCCCAAGATTCCGAATCGGGGGAAAGTCGCAGGTAGTCCGCCATTTCAGCCTTTTCGGGTAGTGATGGAGGAAGGGGGCCGTAAAACGCCAGTTCAATCGCCTGAACTGCTGGCTCCCCACTCCCCATTCCATGAACCTCTAGGGTGAAAATCTCTGGAGACGCAATGCTCACCTCGGGAGGACTTAGATCTGCGACATTTAGTCGACCCCATCCGGGCAGAGGAACCCCTTTCCCCCCCACAAAAGTCTCTGCGATACCAAAGTTCCTGGCGATGCTCCCCTTACCCCCTCCCTGCATCCCGACGAAATCGGGCCCCGAGGTTAGACTCCCCCCGGTAGGTGCATAGATCAACGCCCGGTCGGTCCCACCGGCCATGGAAAAAGCCTCCACATTGCTGAATCCGCGTGCAAAGGTGGAGAAGCCCGCCCCGACGATCGAAGTGACCTCGCCACTCGTGCTGAACTGATCGTTTCCGGCGGAGTCGTAAAGTTGGGCCGAGTCGTTTCCCCCTTGGTTTGCATACGCATAGACTCTTTCAAATCCCGAAAGATAGTTGAAATATCCTGCCCCCGATATGCTGGTGAACTGGGGACGAACGCTTAACACATCGTTCCCCGCCGAGTCATACACGAACGCTTGATCGTTCCCCCCCTGAAGCGCATGCACAAAGATCCGATCGACTCGCTCGACAGCAAACGAATAGCCTACTCCCGTCAGGATCGCTTTGTTCGGATAGCTTTCTAGACGGTCGTCGGTATCCCCATCGTAAAGGTAGGCCCGATCAGGCCCTCCTCCTCCGTCGAATTGAATCGACTCGACGTTGACGATGCTGACGTTCAGCCTCGCATTCGACATGTCGACTCGGCCAGGGGTCATCTCGATTTTCTCTGCGAGTTCGGAACCGACGATGCGAATCGAATCGAGGTTCTGCATCCCATCGATCACGAGGTTCGCAACGCTGGCGTCGGACCAACGATGACTGACTCCGTCAACGGTCACTCGAATCCCATCCCTCAAGTCGAGCGCGATCTGGTTTTGGCTTTCGTTTCCGCGGATCGTCAGTGTCTCTCCAACAAGCTTGGCGAACTCTGGCAAGCTCCCTTGCGAAACCGATGAGTCAGGGGGAGGTGTTCCTTCCGCATGGCCGTGGTTGGCCTCTACGGGAACTCCATTCGGGAGTACCGACCGAATCGCTGCTTCGATGTTGAGCGATTTGTAGATTTGGTTCGTTACGGAATCGAAGATGTCGGTCGCCGTATCCCGAAGGGTTGAATAGATCATCTGCGGTGTGATGTCCGAAACACCTGCGATCTCCATCGCTTCCCGCACCAGGACGCTTGCGCCGGCGACAAAGGGAGCGGCCATGCTGGTCCCGCTCGACTTGGCCCAATCGTTGGGGATGCCATCTCGGCCAAAGAAGTAGTCGGGAACGGCGCTCTCGATGTTTCGCCCCGGAGCTGCGATCACGCGCTCATCCCGTTGGCTGAAGCTGCTAAGAGACCCATCGGCATCCAAGCTCGCAACCGGAATGGCATAGGGGCTCGAAGCGGGGTAAGCAAGCCCGGAAGTTTGGTGCTGCTGGAAGGAATTACCTGCCGAGACGATCACAACGATCCCGTCCCTCTGAAGCGTCGCGAGTTCGTCTTCGAGGGAAGCCCAACTAGGGGGCGTTGCCGAGTTCCAGCTCGCACCGAGCGAAAGATTGACCGTGGTGATGGGATTGGCGAAGGTGGTTCGGTTCTCGTGGACCCATCGCAACGCCGCTTCAGTCCATTCCATCTCCCCTTTGCCGTAGTCATCGAAGACTCGCAACGCCACGAAATCGACTCCGGTTGCGACTCCTAGATTCACCCCATCGTTCGCGCCGATGATTCCGGCGACATGGGTTCCGTGAAAACCACCTGGCCCATCGTCGTAAGGGTTGCTGTCGTTCTCTGCAAAATCCCATCCTCCGACAACCCGATATCCCTCTCCGTATCCGCGTCCCAAAGCATAGTGATCGTACGCGATACCGCTGTCGATGATCGCGACCGTTTGCCCAGCCCCGGTCAAGCCATACTCCGAGTAGGCGAGGGATGCTCCCGATTGCTGCAAACCTCCAATCGCCAACGATTCGACCGACGTGGGGGCCGCCGCAGGGGTGGAAAGCTCATTGAGTTCAGGAAAGGAAGAGTGTGGCTGGTTCCCTTCGGTGTAGCCACTTTCGAAATCAACATGGAACGGTAGCCAAGGGACGGCGGACAATGCCAACCGAGTTTCGCATCGTGCCACCCCATGCCGATAGACGCTAAAGCCCATCGACGAGGGCTCCCGCATCGTCGTATTAGGAGTCGTTGATGGGGAGGAACGTGAACGTATCCAACGAGATAGAAACATAGGGGCTTTGCCGACGATAGGTCAACGCAACTTCGGAACAAGGAATAGCACCTGGGATTCGGCGCTTGGAAAACGGAAAAACCTAGGTCGTGCCGAAGCT
>CAYMXM010000512.1:0-4036 GCA_964394065.1 uncultured Pirellula sp.
CCCTCTTACCACCGATGCGTCAGGCCACCCCCAGCCCCTCTCCCCGAAGCGGGGCAAGGGGTGCGGATAAATAAAGCGCGGTGCGTGCCGAGACTGAAAACACGGAAGTTATTTTGGGACAGTTCCTTACCAGGGACTAATGGCTGTAAACCCTCCGGGATACAAGAGGATGCAAAACTTATCCTCGAGTTCTCCTCTGCGAACCTCCGCGTCCCCTGCGGTTAAAAAGAATAAATCCAGACACTGAAAATTCCGTGTCAACACCCACTTTTTGCCCCAGGGAAAGCTTCATGGCTAGGTTCTACTGGAGGCCTCGCCCCCTTCCACCTCGATTGGTTTTTCCCCAGAAAAAGTGCTTCGCTGCGTTGCTCTTTGGAGAGGAACCTAGAAAGTTACTCCGCTACACCCAATTTCGCCTTGCCAAACCAAGGCCGTTTCGGGCAAACTACTGGACTTGCTTTGAGCTTACCCATAACGGACGGAACGACATCGAATGACGAACTTGGCACAACTGGACCCTCCAAAGGCGACCGGATTGATTGTCCATATTCTCCAGGCAATTGCACTTCTCGAAAAGAAGATTCGCCCTCAACAACTCTTGATGGCGAGGTACTACAACGCGAACGACCTCCCTCGTTTGAAGCGTGGTGAAACATCTCTTCAGTGGGATTTCGAGTTGCAAGGGACAGCCCCCGTCCGAGGTCAATTCAACACGAGCATCCTCTTTGAGCTCGACACGCGGCAACTTGGAGCCTCCGTCGATGATCTATCGGCGCGCGTCGTTCGGCAGCTGAGTGCCCAATGCTCGTGCACCGAAGAGGTGAAACCTTGCGTCCACCAGATCTTCTGTTTGCACTATCTTCGACGCCATCTCAGTCAACGATCCACCGAAGATGCGATGGAGTGGATGGAAAGCTGCGTCACCGACGGTCGCCATGCAGGAAAGAAGTTCGTCGAGTCCCTCGATTACTTAAAGCTTCCTGAAGAGCAAAGCTCCGACGACGATGAACCGCAAGAGCGAGAACGGGTCTCTCGGATGCAATGGCGAATCGTGTTCACGAAGAATTCGGTTCGGATCAATCCCTACCTCCAAACGATGCGCAAGCGAGGAGGATGGAACAAAGGGAGATTGGTCCGTGAATCCCTGGATTCGGTCGACGATACGACCCTATCCCATCCCACCGATCGAACTCTAGTCCTCTTGTTGCAAGCTGCCGAGGAGTCCTATCGGGGACAAACCCCCCGCATGATCCGAGAATGCTTCAAACTCTTTTTCGACCATCCCAACGTCGTCCTCGACGATGAAGCCCTAACTCCGGTTCGCATTCGTGAGTGCCCCCTCGAAGTTCGCGTGGAGGAAGATTCCGAGATCTACCGACCGAGCGTTTTCCAAGGGGACTTCCAAATCGTTTCGATGCAGGAAGGGGCGAACTGCTTTATCGGAAGTATCAATAATTCCGAATCGGTGATGTTCCGACTCGATCGAGATCAACGCACCATCTTGATGAGCACCCTCGATCAAAAGATGAAACGCTTGATCGATGACTTGCAGATGGCGGAACGCCGCGAAGCGGTCTTCGACCAGGAAACGGCGGAACGATTTGCGGACCTCATCGCGTCGGCTGCCAACCCTTCGCAGGTTCAAATCAATCTTCCCGAACGACTCGCTGGACCTGAGCAGCCTCTCGAACCGAACATTGAAATCCATCTCTCTCCCTTCGGGAAAGAGAGCCTTATGGTCGCCCTTCGCGTCGCATGCGATCTGGTCCGTGAATCACCGGTTCCGGGGGCGGAGCCCGATCGACTTCGGGTCGCGACAGCAGCGGGACGATTTCAGCTCTTGCGGGCTCTCGAAGAGGAGTCGATTCGCGCCGATGAAATTGCTGGAATCCTGGAATTCGGCAAGCTCTCCTACGAAAATCCTTACACGTGGATCGCGGAAACACCGGATGATGCCTTGGACTTGCTGCAACGCATTCAGGAGCTCGGCGAAACAGCCCCGACGGTTTGCTGGCCGAAGAGCCAACCGATGCGCGTTATCGGTGAGATCACCCCACAACGTTTGCAAGTTCGACTCGTCAGCCAACGGGATTGGTTCGGTGTCGAAGGAGTCGCAAAGCTAGAGGGGCTCGAGATTCCGCTGGCAGAACTCCTCGCAGCACTCCGAGGGGGACGACGTTTTATTCCCCTGGGAGATGGGCAGTTCGCAATGATCTCCGAGCAGTTGCGTCAACGGCTCAATAGCATTCAAGACGTTTCCCTCACGGAGAATGGCAATGTTCGCGTTTCGCGAGCAGCGACAGCGGTTGTCGAAGAGGCCCTCGGGACCGATATCACCTACGAAGCAGACTCGTCGTGGCGCGATGCCTTGGAACGGCTTCAGTCGGCGAAGAAGCTCACCCCGGAAGTTCCTGCAAACCTTCTCGCGGATCTGCGCGAGTACCAGAAGTCGGGGTATGGCTGGCTCTCTCGTCTTGCCCATTGGGGAATCGGTGGCTGTCTCGCGGACGACATGGGTCTCGGTAAGACGGTGCAAACCCTCGGCGTTCTGTTGGAGCGATCGAAAAAGGGGGCCGCATTGATCATCGCCCCGACGAGCGTTGGTTCGAACTGGTTGCGAGAAACGGAGAAATTTGCACCTTCGTTGACTCCCAAACTCTATCGGGAGCACGATCGTCAAACGTTGATCGACAGCGCCGGACCTGGGGATCTTATCATCACCAGCTATCAGTTGTTGCAGCGAGATGTCGAACGCTTTACGGCGCGCGCTTGGTACACGTTGGTTCTCGATGAAGCGCAGTTCATCAAGAACTTCCAAACGAAGACCGCACAAGCCGTCCGGCAGATCGATGCCGATTGGCGAATCGCCCTCTCCGGTACTCCTTTGGAAAACCATCTCGGCGAACTCTGGAGTTTGATGCGAACGGTCAGCCCGGGATTGTTAGGTTCCTGGGATCGTTTCCGCAAGAACTTCGCAGAACCGATCGAACGTCAAGGGAATCGAGAACGCTTGCAAGCGCTTGGTCGGGTGGTACGCCCCTTCATCTTGAGGCGTACGAAGAAAGAGGTCTTGTCGGAGCTTCCGGAGCGAACCGAGGTCGTCCGCTATGCGGAGCTATCCGACGAAGAAAGGAAGAAGTACGACGCTGCAAGAATGGCGGCGATCAACGAGATCACCCAACCGGAAGGGGAAGAGACCGATTCCCAAATGCGAATCCGCGTTCTCGCTTGGTTGACCCGATTGCGCCAGCTTTCGTGCCACCCTGCGTTGGTCGACAAACGCTGGAGTGAGTCCTCTGCGAAACTCGATCTCTTCATGGAGATCGTCGAGGAGCTACGAGACGGAGAACACCGCGCGCTCGTCTTCAGCCAGTTCGTGCAGCACTTATCGTTGCTTCGGGAAGCATTGGATAAGGCTGGTGTCTCCTATCAGTACCTCGACGGTTCGACCCCTGCCGCCAAACGACAAGAAGCGGTCGATCGTTTCCAAGCCGGGGAAGGGGATCTCTTTCTCATCTCGCTCAAGGCGGGGGGAACGGGTCTTAACTTGACCGCTGCTGACTATGTGATCCATATGGATCCTTGGTGGAATCCGGCGGTGGAGGATCAAGCGACCGACCGAGCCCACCGCATCGGTCAACAGCGCGCCGTGACGGTCTATCGATTGGTGGCGAAGGATACGATCGAGCAGCAGATCCTCGCGTTGCACGCAGACAAACGCGAATTGATCAGCGGCGTTCTCGACGGAGCCGATCGCGCCGGTCGCATGTCAACCGAAGAACTGGTCTCCCTCATCCGCCTCAGCCAGGTGCAGGCTTGAGCAGGCTAGAGGGGTGAGGCTGTAGGCTTGTAGGTTTGAGGCTGGGCCGTGGCTGTCAAAAAGTTGACGTTGGAATAGTTTTATGAGCGTCCGTTTTCATTCCTCTGGATGCACCTCCGTCCGATTGGGGCGAGCCTCGGTCGGGCGCCGCTTTGGCGCCCTAATACGCGCTGCGCTTTAGAACTCTGCTCCCCTCGCCCCGCTTCGGGGAGAGGG
>CAYMXM010000513.1:0-4016 GCA_964394065.1 uncultured Pirellula sp.
CCTGCGGCAGCGACGTAGAACGGAATTCATTCCGTTAAACAACGCCTCCAATCAACGCCGCCGTCAGCGCTGTGAGCCGGTCCCCACCTCAGGGCTGCTTGAAGTGCCACATTGGCGCTGAGAACCTCTCTCTACCTGCGGCAGCGACGTAGAACGGAATTCATTCCGTTAAACAACGCCTCCAATCAACGCCGCCGTCAGCGCTGTGAGCCGGTCCCCACCTCAGGGCTGCTGAAGTGCCACATTGGCGCTGAGAACCTCTCTCTACTTGCTGGGGCAAAAGGTTGGTACCGACACGGAATTTTGAGTGTCCGGATTTATTCCTTTTTAACCGCAGGGGACGCGGAGGTTCGCAGAGGAGAATTCGAGGATAAGTTTTGCATCCCTCTGGTATCCAGGAGGGATCGCAGAAGCGTTCGAGTTACCACCAGCTCGCGAGAAACTTGACCATTGTTTCTAACACTCCTACCCCTAACCCCAGCCCCTCTCCCCGAAGCGGGGCGAGGGGAGCAGATATCCAAAAGCGCGGTGCGTTCTAGGGCGCCAAAGCGGTGTCCGACGGGGACGAGCCCCGATCGGACAAGGAGCGAACCAGGGAACAAAACCTGCGCAAACCAATATCTCTACAACCCCAGCTTTTTGACAGCCCAGGGCGTGGGGGGCCTGATGAAAATTTCGGATCTCTCCCCCCCCCACTGAGAAGATAAGCCGCAAACTACGGCGTCTGTTGTTATAAATCCGTCTTGCCGTACGTCAGATTAATTGAGCACGCCAAGATGACTATTCCTGGAGCCTTTCGATGCATAACTGGGATGAGATCCGAGACAGCCACGGCAAAATGGTTTGGAACACCATTGGTAAGATCCTTCGTAATGCAGAGGATATCTCCGACTGCTACCAAGATGTTTTCCTCGAGGCTTTTCAGCGCTCTCGAACTCATGGCATCAGAAATATGCCAGGCCTTCTACGCTGGCTTGCGGTCCACCGCGCGTTGGATTCATTGCGAAAACTGAAATCCGGCCTCAAGGTCGCTACTCAAAATATTGTCGAGGTTGCTTGCGATGAGGCGCACGAGTCGCAACGCATTCAGGATCTTTTGGAAGCGGTTCGAAGCGAACTTGCCTCGCTGTCAGAAGAACAGGCGGAATGCTTCTGGCTCTGCTGTGTGGAGGGGCTGAAGTATCGCGAAGCAGCAGAAATCATGGGGCTTGAAACTCAACATGTGGGAGTGCTGGTTCATCGCGCCCGGAAGCATTTGAGCCAGTCGCTAGTCGATTGGGATCACGCACGCAGCATCTAACGGTACTTGAACTTTCAATAAGGAGTCGGCAAAGATGGTAGATCAAGAGTCGAGTCACGGTGAGCAAATACTTGCGGTGGCTGTTCAGCACTTTAGGGAACAGTCTATTCCAGAGTTTCCTAACCCGGTTGTTGACTTCCCAGTTGCCTACGGTCAATTGGAGCATGTCGAATTGAAATCCTGTTCAAAGAGCAGTGTTGGTCCCCTTTTCCCTAGAAGGCGTTTGTTTCTAGTGGCTGCGGTGGTATTTGCAATTGTTCTGGGAGGTTTCGCTGTCTTGCCTTGGAAGAGTGCCAACCAAAAGGCCTTTGCACAGATGCAAGAAGCAATTCGAAATCTGAATTCGCTTGTCTTCGAGATGAAATCGTATTCCGGCGATCAGGAAACCGGACGCTACCAGATCTCTCACACAAAATCTGGCGGTGTTCGAATGGATAGCGGCCTTGTCTCGCATATCCTGAATGTTTCGAAAGAAGAATATATGATCGTCGATGATGCCAATCAGGCAGTGACGATTCAGCCAGTTTATGACACATCTGAGATTCAGCGAAAAGTCACCGAACCGCTAGCCATCCTGCTCGACCTTGAACCACTACCTTCAACCAACATGCGTACGGTGGTAATTGAAGGTAAGCTGGCGAAAGAGTTCAAAACTGTTTGGGACGGTAGTGCCGCAACAGTCATCGTTGACGCCCAAACAAACTTACCCATAACAATCGAGTTGGATCGCGGCAAAGGTCAAGACGGCAAACCGATTCGCGAGGTGGCAACGAACTTTCAATTCAACGTTAGCATAGCGGATTCCACCTTTGCAATACTTCCTCCGAACGGATATCGCGTCGAACGAATGGAGAGGCGTGATCCGATCGTATCATCGGAAAGCCTAGTTTTGACTCTCGGTAAAGGAGTCGGCCCTATCCATTTCGGGATGAGTTTACAAGAGGTACGAGATCAGCTCGGCCCCCCTGACTCATTCAAATCAGAGCCTGATATGGTTCCGGAGCTTGATGAGAAGGGGAGACCTAAGTTTCCGATGAAATTCGTTCCTGTTGACCCACCTCAGACGGTGGGCCGTATGGAGTATCGGTCGTTAGGATTGATAGTAGACGTTTCATCAATCCGGGGGGTTGAGTGGATTAGGTGCTTTGAAAAGCGAGCTACGCAGAATCGCTTCGAAGGAATGACCTCCCACGGAATCAAGATCGGAATGTCTAAGGACGAAGTCCAGTCTGTGCTCGATCAAGAAGGATTAACTGTTCAAGATGGGTATAAATTCGACAATGTATGGATCTGCAACGGCATGAACCTTGTTTTTGAAAAAGACAAGTGTGTAGAAATCGTGATAGGTAAGCCAAATTTCATTGAGCAACAGTAATTGCTTGCAGCGTTCTCCCTATTAGCCTCCGTCCAGAGGGGGCGAGGCCACGAATATCACAACCCGTGGAGTAAGCGAGGGACAGCGTCGCGAGTGCACGTAGCCCTTGTCGAGAATATCTCAGCGTCGGGTGGCACGTCCCTGAGGCACGAAGGGCGTGCTGTGAGACCTTGGGTGGGATGCCTAGTTAACAGCGCTATCCCTCGCTTACGCCACGGGTTGTGATGTTCGGGCCACGATCAAGAAACGCCCTATTTTCTGGTGCGGCCTGCGTCGACGATCTCGGTTATTTTGCGGTTGAGTTCTTGCACCAACTCGGGGTTGGATTCGCTCAAGTCATTGGATTCCCCTGGATCTTGCTCTAGATCGTACAGTTGCAACCGCTTCTGGGGAGTTCGGACTCGTCGCAAGTATACGTTGGTCGATCCTCCGGTCACGAGTCGAAGGAGTTTCCACTTTCCAACGCGGAAACCGTAGTTGCCTGTACCATTGTCTTGTTGAAATACGTACTCACGCCCTTTTGCACCGGGCTTTGCTAAAAGAGCATCGAGCACATCGAAGCTATCGAGAAAAGCATCGGCTGGAACTTCGACGTTGGCTAGTTTTGCCAAGCTGGTTGCGAAGTCGATGGTGGTGACCATTTCATCCGAGACGGTCCCTGCAGGTATCTGAGCAGGCCAGCTGGCGATGAATGGAGTTCGCGTTCCTCCCTCGAATACGTTGTTCTTTCCACCTTGGGGGCAGGAGCTAGAGGCGGCCAATGTAGAACGGAATTCATTCCGTTAAACAACACTTCCAATCAAAGCCGCCATCAGCACAGTGAGCCGGTCTCCACCTCAGGGCTGCTGAAGTGCCACTTTAGGGCCGAGAGCCTCTCGACACTTGCGGGCGGCTTGAGCGGCCCTGAGCAGGGAATTTGCAATGCGTTCATCGGGGGCAGGAGCTAGAGGCGGCCAATGTAGAACGGAATTCATTCCGTTAAACAACGCTTCCAATCAACGCCGCCATCAGCACAGTGAGCCGGCTTCCACCTCAGGGCTGCTGAAGTGCCACGTTGGGACTGAGAGCCTCTCGCTACTTGCGGGGGGCTTGAACGGCCCTGAGCTGGGAACATGCAATGCGTTCATCGGGGGCAGGAGCTAGAGGTGTTGTTTAACGGAATAAATTCCGTTCTACATTGGCCCCTACCCACGCGGTGAGCCGGTCCCTACCTCTATTCCTTTTTCCCCTTCTTCTTGCTGTAAAGAATCGCAATCACAACGATCAAGATAATCACGGCGATGCCACCGATGTTCTTCGACAAGTTATGAGTATCGACACCTCCACCTCCTTGAGGAGCTT
>CAYMXM010000514.1:0-3999 GCA_964394065.1 uncultured Pirellula sp.
GCGTTTACCGCCGGCTAATGGCTGTAATCCCTTCGGGATACCAGAGGGATGCAAAACTTATCCTCGAGTTCTTCGCTGCGAACCTCCGTGTCCTCTGCGGTTAAAATGGAATAAATCCAGACATTCAGAATTCCATGTCAACACCAAACTTTTTGACAGCCCAGGCTTAGCCTGGGCTGTCAAAAAGTTACTGGACGTGACACTCCTTTCCCATTTCGGTACACTTAGATCTGTGGGAACTTCAGCTCGACCGGTATTTTTAGTCCGGCAGGCAATCCAAGCGAGGTAGACGGAAATGTTAGAGCAACTTTCGACCGTGGAAACAAAATCGCCAAATTCTTCATGCTGCCGCATGCTCCCCTTCAAGCTTGGGGCTTTCCCCCCAGGGGCCTTTACTACTGGAATCCTCGTCGGTCTTTGCATGGCTGCGATCGGCGGGCTAGGGTACTTCCTGGGAAGTGCAAGCAAACCGACCGCGACCGAGTCCAATTCCATCTTTGCCGGAATTCCGTCCGATAGCATCCCCCCAGAGCTTCTTCGAGCTTCCGCAACGCATGGAGCTTCGAATCTCGCCATTGCAACCGGGGCGGTCGATGAAAACGCCGAAGGTTTCTTCGCCCTCGACTTCCTCACCGGTGACCTCAAGGGGTGGGTTTACAATCCACGGACAGGTGCGTTCGGCGCAGCGTTTTACACGAATGTCCAACCTCAGTTGGGGCAAAGTCGAAATCCCGAGTACCTCCTGGTAACGGGAGGGGTCTCTACCACTGGGGGCGGCTCCAACGTGCGTCCTGCAGGGACGTTGGTTTATGTCGTCGATGTAAAGAGTGGTTTTTTCGCCGCCTACGCAATTCCCTGGGACCGCACCGCTCAAAGCTCCGGATTTGGTCAGCAAGGTGCCTTTGTTCTAGCCGGTGGAGGCCAGTTGCGTGAGCCTCAAGGAGGAGTGCGTCGACCTGCGAATCCAGCTGCTGGCAACGATCCTAACAAAGCCCCCGCCGGGAACCGTCCCCCTGCAGGAGGGGCGAATCCACCTGCAAACCCAGGCGCCAACAATCCAGGCGCCAATGATCCAGCAGGTGCAAACGATCCCTTCGGGCTCGGAAATGCCCCAGGCAACGCACCTGGTCGAAATCCCAACGCTCCCGCCAATCCCCGCAACCCCAAGTAATCGCCTCAGGCGTTAGAAACTTTCCTCTTTAGCATGGCCATCAGTGAATGGGTAAGCGGACGGGTCTTTCGATTCGTCCATGGTAACAACCTCGTATACAACACTTGCTGGGAAGACCCGAGGCTTGATCGCCAAGCGCTGGAGCTAACCGACAAAGACAGCTTGCTGGTCATCACCTCGGCAGGCTGCAACGCACTCGACTATCTGCTAGCCGGTTCGGGGACCGTCCACGCGGTCGATATGAACCTTCGCCAAAACGCATTGCTGGAGCTGAAGGCTTCTGCAATCCGGAACTTGGACTACGAACGGTTCTACAAAATGTTCGGCGAAGGTCACCTGCCCAACGTCGAATCCATCTACGCCTCCAAGCTGCGCAAATCCTTAAGCTCGGCTTCTCGCAAGTATTGGGATCGCTGGATTCGGTTCTTTGATAACCCTCGCAAATCGTTCTACTTCCGAGGCACCTCGGGAGCGTTTGCCAAGATGATCGGGACCTATATCAACAAGGTTGCGCGATGCCGCAAAGAGGTCATGGAGATTCTCGATGCGCCTTCACTGAAGGACCAGCAAGAGATCTACGCGCGGACGCGACCGAAACTTTGGTCGAAGTCCCTGCGGTTCGCGATGAACCGGGATACCACGCTGAGCATGCTCGGAGTCCCCAAAGCCCAGCGTCGTCAAATCGACCAGCAGTACCCGGGAGGAATCGTTCAGTTTGTCGAGGACTCCATCGAGGCGGTCTTCGCGAGAATCCCCATCCAGGATAACTATTTCTGGCGCGTCTACATCACCGGTTCCTACACACCGACCTGCTGTCCAGAATATGTGAAGGAAGAGAACTACACCAAGCTGCGTGGAGGTCTCCTCGATCGGCTTCACGTTCACACGAACTCGGTTCAGCGATTCCTGGAGGGGCACAACGGAGAGATCAGCCGGTTTGTTCTTCTGGATCATATGGACTGGCTAAGCGATCATTTCTTTCCATGGCTTGAATCGGAATGGCAAGCGATCCTGATGCGCGCGGCCCCTAATACCCGGATTTTGTGGCGTTCCGGTGGTTTGCGAACCGACTTCATCGACGATGTCGTCGTTCATCGGAACGGAGAATCGATCAAGCTGAACGAACTCTTGACCTACAACATCGAACTCGCAAACCAACTCCACCAACTAGACCGCGTCCACACCTACGGCAGCTTCTACATCGCAGATTTGAAGTAAGCTGTGAGCTGTGAGGTAAGCTGTAAGCTTTGAGGGATAAGGTGTAAGGAAAAATGTAGGGTTGAAGTAGGGTGTGTGAAGCGGTCAGCGCAACAACGGCCCATCACGTCCCAATGCCCTTTTCCATGCCATGCCTGCAACTTACCCATCCCCCTCGGACCGCGCAACACACCGGATGCCTACACGGCGCTGCTGCCCTACCTGACAGTGCAGTTGCCCATCTGGTGTGTTGCGTGGTCGCCTTGAACGCGACAATAGTTGCGATGGAAACATAGCTTGGCATACCAATCCAATTTGAGACCGCAACCGCGACCACTTCACACACCCTACGACAAACTCACTTCATACTTCAAATGTTTCATCTCCCAACTGGCTTTCGTTTCGCAGGTGTTTCTTCGGGAATTAAAACCAAGAAAGGGGCGAAGGACGTCACGTTGATCGTATCGGATGGACCGTGCGTTGCCGCTGGGGTCTATACGACGAACCAAGTGGTCGCGGCTCCCGTCGTCGTCTCGCGCGCAAGAACGCCATCGAAATCGATTCGAGGAATCGTCGTCAACAGCGGCAATGCAAACGCTTGCACCGGAGCCCAAGGGGATCGCGATGCGATTCAAATGACCGCCATCGCAGCGAAGGCCGTCGATCCTTCGGGGAAGCTAACCGCCGAGCAGTTTGTCGTGATGAGCACCGGCGTTATCGGTCGCTTCCTTCCGATGGAGAAGGTCGCAACCGGAATCCAAGCGGCTGCGAAGGAGCTAGCTGCGACCGAAGAAGCTTTCTTGAATGCATGCGATGGCATTCTTACAACCGATATCGCAAGGAAGATCGCACACCGTCACTTTGAAACGAATTCACGCGCAACTCATATCGTCGGTATGTGCAAGGGAGCGGGAATGATCGGCCCAAAGATGGCGACCATGCTCGCGATCTTGATCACCGATGCCCCATTGGAACCAGCCCAGGCGCAGCGCTTACTCCAAGCTGCCGCGAACAAGTCCTTCAACTGTATCAGCGTCGAAGGGCATATGAGCACGAACGACTCTCTCGTTCTCCTCGCAGCCGAGCCGACCGCGACGACTCCTGCATTGACGGGAGAGGAGGAAAAACGATTTGCGGAGGAGTTGACCTCCCTTGCGATTGAACTTGCCAAGAAGATCCCCGATGACGGCGAGGGGGCGACCCATCTCATCGAGATCAAAGTGCACGGCGCGAATACCAACGCCGATGCCGACGCCATCGCGCGAAGCATCGCGTTGAGCAATCTTGTGAAGACCGCGATCACGGGTGGAGATCCCAACTGGGGGCGAATCGTTTCTGCTGCCGGCTACGCAGGAGTTCCGATGCGTCCCGATTTGACGGCGCTCCAAATCAACGACCTTCCCCTCTTTGAGAAGGGAGAGCCTATTCCCTTCGACGCCGTGCAGGTAAGTGGATCGATCAAGGGGAGCAAGCTAACCCAGATCGACCTACAAGTAGGACTCGGTCCCGGAGAAGCCATGCACTGGACCACCGACCTCAACACCGAATACGTCCGATTCAATTCGGAGTACACAACGTAGAACGGAATTCATTCCGTTAAACAACGCTTCCAATCAACGCCGCCATCAGCG
>CAYMXM010000515.1:0-3996 GCA_964394065.1 uncultured Pirellula sp.
CTCGCTTACGCCACGGGTTGTGATTTTCGGGCCTCGCTTACGCGTCGGCCAAACTTGCCTATGCAAAATCCCCTTGCGCATCGACCTTGTATTGGGATCGACGGGGGAACGCCCCGTGGGTAGCTTTTCTTGTTACGATTCTCCTTGAATAAGTATGCACCAGCCCTAAAGAACAGCTCCATGCGAAGTCCACGCGGAACTGCGTTAGCCGATTACGAATCCCAAGTCGCTTCGCTGAACGGTCAGATCGCCTCGTTCGAACAACGTTCCAAATCGCTGATTCGGTATCGCATAGCTACCGCTTTTCCTGGCCTCGCCTTGATCGTCGCCGGGATTGCAGAACCTGCGCTTGGCAGCTGGACCTGGCAGCTCGGACTCGTTTTGATAGCTGCTTTCCTCTTCTTCGCGACATGGTATGAAACCTGCCAGTGGCAGATCGAGAAGCTTCGTTCCCAGCTCTTCGGGGTCGAACGGCTCGTCCATCGTTGTCGACGAGACTGGAATCAACTCGGCCCTTTGCAAGCAGACGACCACGCGACACCTTTCATGAACGACTGGACTCGCGACTTGGACATCTTCGGAGATCGCAGCCTCTTTCGATGGGCTTCGCTGGCGATGACCCGAACCGGGGTCGAAACCTTGGCAAGATGGCTGACGGATTGGGCGCCGGCAGGTGAAGTTCACGCAAGGCAGAAAGGGGTTCAGGAACTCGCGGCAGCTCGTCAGTGGCGGATGGAGTTCTACCAAATCGCATGTGGACTTCGAGATCAGCGGACCTATCCGGAAGCGATCGTGGAATGGTCAGAGTCTCCCGATCATTTTCACAATCGCCCGATCCTTTATGGAATCACTTGGCTTGGGCCGATCCTCGCTTTGGGTGGTTCCCTCCTGCTAATCCTCTCCCTTATTTTCTCCTTCCCGATCGGGCAAGGAATCGGTTTGGGGGCAGCGTTGATCGGTTTCGGGATCAACTTCTTATTGACGATGCTCGTCATCGGGCCGATCCACAACCTTTTCAATGCGATCGGGCACGCCAATCGAGAATTGCAACTGCTGAGCGATTGGGTCACGTCGGTTCAGAAGATGCCTCACGAGTCTTCCGTGCTTCAAGAGATCCACAACACCCTCTTGTCGAACCGGAACCAGATTCCCGATGCCAATCATGGGATTGCAAAGCTCCAGCGGTGGATGAGCATGGCCGGGTTGCAGAAGAGTCCACTCTTCTTCATACCCTATGTGATCCTCCAGATTACTTTTTTGTGGGATGTTCGTATTCTCAAGGGGCTTGAGAGGTGGAAGCATGAATTCCAACCCTCCGCAGGTCCTTGGGTGAAGGTCCTCGGCGAGCTGGAGGCACTCACTTCTGCAGCGACGATCGCGGATGAGTATCCCGATTGGGTCTTTCCCGAATTGACCGATCGAGGCGGGCTGGAGAATCGCGAAGGGATACTCCTTGGGGAGTCGATCGCCCATCCTTTGCTCCGAGAAGAGCAACGGGTTTCAAACGATCTTACGATTCAAGAGAGTCAACGACTGCTTTTGGTGACAGGAAGCAATATGGCTGGCAAGTCCACGATGCTCCGATCGGTCGGGATGAACGCCGTCCTCGGGAGGCTCGGCGCCCCGGTTTGTGCGTTGAAGTGGGTGAGCGAGTCTCTCGATATTGCTTCCAGCATTCGCGTTCAAGACTCCCTTCAGGACGGAGTTTCTTTCTTCATGGCGGAACTGAAGCGATTGCGAGGAGTTGTCGATCAAGCGGCTGCTCAGAACGCCTCGGGTGGGCATCGCATGCTCGTCTTGCTCGACGAGATCCTTCAAGGAACCAATTCTCGCGAGCGCCAGATCGCCGTCGACACCGTCCTGAAGCGCCTCGTCGAGCTCGGGTGCATCGTGATGGCGAGCACCCATGATTTGGAACTCGCCTCCAGCGACCAGATGACCCGTTTCGCGCAGATCGTTCACTTCCGGGAGTACTTCGATCAAGTGGACGGGAAAGAAGTCATGCGATTCGA
The DNA here is from genome assembly GCA_964394065.1 of uncultured Pirellula sp. GTDB lineage: Bacteria > Planctomycetota > Planctomycetia > Pirellulales > Pirellulaceae > JBKCUI01. The sequence goes on from CAYMXM010000515.1 coordinate 2,013, forward strand.
CTACAAGATGCGTCCAGGTGTCACCCCGACGACCAATGCGCTCAAGTTGCTTGAGTTGGTTGGATTGTAAAAACCGTGGGAACTATCAAGCAAACGGATCGAAAGAGTTTGAACCGCAGGGGACGCAGAGGATCGCAGAGTAAATGGTTTGCGGCGTAGTTGTCGTAGGGTGTGTGAAGTGGTCGCGGTTTCCATTTCAGATCCGAACGGCATACCTACCAACTTTTCTATTGCAATCACCTTCGCACCTAAAGCGACCACGGAACACACCGGAAGCGTAGTTGGCGCCATCGAATTCTTAACTTAGTCTTTGCGACTTGTTCGTGGCCCGGGCGAGACGCCCGGGCCACGGTGAGGAGAGCAGAAACCTTAAATCAGCTATGCCCAATAAACTTGTATCACTAGCGAATGAGTCTTGCCGCATATTCCAAGGCGACTGCTTGGAGATTCTTACGGATCAAGTCGCCGATGGCTCTGTCAATCTCCTCTTTGCGGACCCACCTTATAACATCGGAAAGTCGTTCGGTGAGTTTAAGGACAAATGGCCATCGGATGAGGCATATGCCGAATGGTGTTATCGTTGGCTTGAAGTTTGTTTGAAGAAACTCACTCCTAACGGCAGCATGTACATCATGACCAGTACGCAAGCCATGCCATTTATCGATTTGTGGCTTCGCAAACGGTGCGAAGTTCTTTCTCGAATCGTTTGGCACTACGACAGCTCCGGCATGCAGGCGAAGCGTTATTACGGTTCGCTCTACGAGCCGATTCTCTTTGCGGTCAAAGATCCGAAGAACTACGTATTCAATGCCGACGCGATTGAAGTAGAAGCCCGGACTGGCGCTGTACGGAAACTGATCGATTATCGCAAAGCCACTCCCGAACCTTACAAAGCAACCAAGGTTCCCGGAAATGTTTGGTACTTTCCCCGTGTTCGATATCGGATGCCCGAATACGAAGACCACCCATCGCAAAAACCTCAAGCGCTTCTTGAGAGAATCATCCAAGCAAGTAGCAATGTCGGAGACACGGTCCTCGACCCCTTCGCAGGGACATTCACGACCTGCGCTGTTGCGCAGAAGTTAGGACGAAAGTCGATCGGAATCGAACTGAATCGGGATTACTTCAAAACGGGAGTTCGCAGACTAAAGATCGCTGACGAGTTGGATGGCGAACGTTTGGAAGGTTTGAATAAGACGTATATCTCCAGGAATGGGAGAGCAGGGAATGAATCTGGCTAACAAGTGGCCCGGGCGTCTCGCCCGGGCTACGATCTCTTATATCTTCAAGACGAGAACGGGACACTTCGCCAAGCGGACGATTTGGTCGGTGACGCTTCCGAGAATCAACCGTTTCAACCCGCTGCTTCCGTGGGACGGGACGATGATCAAACCTGCGTCCAGTTCGGCGGCGCGCTCTACGCAAACCGACCCCGGATCTCCGATCAAAACTTCGCACACGACATTTCCGTACCGTTTCTCCGCAAACTCTTCCCGAAGAGAATTCATAGCGATGTCGATTCGTTGCTGATCATCGCTCCACTCGATGGGGATTCCTTCGGGGGCCAGTGGCACGAAGGCGGGAATCGCATGAAGAACGTGGATCTTGGACGCATCGTCGGTGAGTTCAAGCGCTTTATCGATCGCCGTGTGGGCAGGATCACAAAAGTCGAATGGGACGAGGATGGTTTTGTCTATAAGCCATGCCATGTTCGGGGCCTCCCTACTGAGTTCGGAAACAACAATCGCTGTCGACTTGTATTCTACACAAAGCAAGCCCTCGTAAGCAGGTGGAAAGTAACCCTCCCCTTTGGGGAGGGTCGATCCAAAGGATCGGGGAGGGGAGCGAGAAGTACAACGTCTCCAGCGAGGGTTTTGTTACTAACACTTCTACCCCTCACCCAACGCCTAGCCTGACGCATCGGTGGTAAGGGGGCGGACGCGAAGCGTCCCCCCATCACAACCCGTGGCGTAAGCGAGGGATA
>CAYMXM010000516.1:0-3986 GCA_964394065.1 uncultured Pirellula sp.
TCCGCTCCCCTCGCCCCTCTTAGGGGAGAGGGGCTGGGGGTGAGGGGTAGGAGTGCTAGTAACAAAAACAGCGCCACTTCAAAACTTGCATGTCAGGCTCGTGATTTTCAAACTTCCCAATTCTCACTTCAAACTTCCTTGACTTCTCCGGCCCCTTTCCGGTATTATTTTACCACTGGTATTTTTCTACCACAAAGATGGAGATTGCGATGGCGAAGAAGAATGGTCCTGAAAAGCGACCTCATGTTGGGCTTGGGGGGCGGGAGCGGCAGGTCTACGAAACGGTTCTTCGACTGGGGAACGCTTCGGTTGCCGAGATCCTTGCCGAACTAAAGGATGCACCGACGTACGACACGGTTCGGACAATCGTTCGGACGTTGGAGAGCAAGGGGTATCTCAAACATCATACCGAGGGGAACAAATACGTTTACTCGGCGAAGCATTCTCCATCGACGGTAAACCGGTCTGCGGTGCAACACCTGATTCAGACCTTCTTCAAAGGCTCCACGCTGGATACCGTCGCCGCTGTTCTCGACGCGTCCGCTCAGAAACTCACCTCCGAGGAGGTGGAACAACTGGAAGAACTTATTCGCAAAGCGAAGAAATAGGTGAAACATGCTATCCAACACAACGCTATTGGCTTCGATGGGATGGCTGCTGCAGAGCATTCTCCTCTTCGGGCTAACCCTTTTGGTTCTGCCCCTGTTGCACCGACGACCAACTCTTCGGCACAACTTGCTCGTTGTCGCCTTTTCCATCGCTTTGCTTCTCCCTCTCCTTCAGGCGGTACCCGCTCGGCTCGCGGTTCCCCTGTTACCTGCGGTAACGGTGTCCAGTAGCCCGGGCGTCTCGCCCGGAGTCGCAAAGGCTGTTCCGGGTGAGGCGCCCGGGCCACGGTCGGGAGACCTTACGGAAGGATTTTCTAACCATTCACCTGTTTCAATCGAACACCTCGCAGACGAGAACGTTCAAGCAGCCCCAACTGATTTTAGATCGGGCCAAGCGCCGGTCGTTCCTGCCCCAGCAAGCACGTCCAAGACTTCATGGCTCCCCAATCGTGACCTCATAGCCAACGCTTTCGTTGCGGTCTGGTGCACCGGTGCAACCCTTTGTCTTTTCATTCTGATCAACCAATTCAGAATCGTTGCAGGGATTCGATCGCGTGCTCGCTCTCTTCGAGATACCGAGATCGGGGAACGATTGAAAGGGCTTCTTCTAAGGCGTGGTTGGAAGAATGATATTTCTCTTTTAGAGGCGGAAGAGATCTCGGTTCCATTCGTCATGGGGGTTTGGAAGCCCGCGGTTCTGCTCCCTCCGCAATGGAGAGACTGGAGCGACGAAGAGGCCCAATTGGTTCTGGAGCACGAGCTGGAGCATATCGCTCGATACGATGTTCACAAACAGATTTTCGCCCGCTTCGTCGCCTCCCTCCACTGGTGCAATCCTTTCGCTTGGATGTCCCTCGCTCGCCTTCGCGTGGAGCGTGAGCTTTCGGTCGATCTTCTCGTTAGCCAGCGAACCGAGAAGCGATCCGAGTACGCGACTCTCCTTCTCGCTCTCGCCAAACAACAGACGCACCCCCCGGTCGCGTTGGGAATCTCGATGGCCTCACGGAGCTATCTTCGAACTCGCATCGAAGCGATCGTCGCCCCCCAACGGGAGTCCCGAATGGTAGGTCGTGGATCGATGTTCGCGACCCTCCTCTTGTTCATCGGATTTTTTACGTCGATCGGGCTCCTCGATATCGGCCCTGCCGATTTCAATGGTGGAGAAGCGCTGGGGCAAACTTCTCCAACGACGGCTCCGCAAGATAGCGAAGTCTCCGCCACGAACGCCAAGGAAACGATGATTCGTGGGAGGATTGTCGCAGCGGATACAGGAGAGCCGATCGCAACGGCCAAGGTGCTTGTTGTTTCGTTTGACGGTCGCTTTACCCCCTTAAAGGAGCAACACACCACTCTCGCAGAGGGAGCTTGTAATGCGAATGGAGAATTTGAGGTGCGCTATGTTCTCGATGACTGGAACGAAAAGGTCGTAGTCAACATCATCGCCTACGATGCAAAGCATGCGATCGATTGGGTTCGGATTAAGGAAGACAAACTTGGGAGTCCATTTGACTTCTCGCTGCAAGCGAATGAACCCTCCACATTTCGATTCACGTTAGAAGGTGAGAAACCACCCAAGTCGGTTCGGCCTCTTATCAGTAGTCTACACAAGCATGATGAAATAGACATCCGGGGAGGGAGATCTGCACCTGTGTTGAGCCTTTCCAGGTCGGCATCCGAGCGTATCTTCGGGGAACTGCAAAGTAACGAAGAGGGGATTCTGTCATTTTATGCTCCTTCGAAAAAAACCGGCTTTTCAATGCAGATCGAAGGGGATGATATCTTCGCAAAGAATGTATTTCAGTTTCATGAAGTATTCGAAACAGAAAACGGAATGATGATAAGAGGACGGGGTGCTTTCCAAAGCATCTCTTTGTCGGTTAAAACTAAAGAGTATCGAGTCCCCTTGGAACGGAGTCGGTTGATTCAAGGCAGAGTTCTTCTCGGCGACGGGGAAACACCTTCTCCTCATACCATGATTCGCATGGATGCAGAAAAACGATGGAAGTGGGGGCGTACCACACTAAGAACCTATAGCGAAACAGACGCTGAGGGTCGTTTTCGAATACATCCCTGGCCCGGAGATTACTACAACGTAATGGCGTTCCCACCCAGTGGCACTTCTTATATGGCAATCCAGTTTGAGAGACCGGTTGCTGAGATTGAAAACGATCCAGACTTTACCGTTCGACTCCAGAAAGGCCGCGTTCTTTCGGGGGTCGTTCGCAGAAGTGAGAACGACCTTCCTATTCCTGGAGTCAGTATTCACTTCTATCCGTACGATGCAGAGGATTTTGATATTTGCAGGGAGCTAACGATCAAGACAAATGCAGATGGCACGTTTCACTTGCCGACCCCACCGATTCGAGGGTGGCTGGTTGTCCAAGCGCCCGCGAAGACGTACCTGATGAAGGAATACACGTTCTTAACAGAGCAGCAGCAAAGAGGAGGAATGCCCTACCAGGAAATGTACCGTTTCCGAAACCATGCTGTTATCGAAATCGAATCGGGGGACATTTCAAAGCCCGACATGGATATCCGACTCGATACGGGAGGGGTTGTCACTGCGACTGTTGTGGATGCTGACAATGTTCCCGTAGAGGATGCAATTGTTTGGCATGCGCTATACCCGATCCATCCCAACAGATCATGGAGTGGAGTCAATGAGTGGGCTTTGCTCGTCAAAAAGGGGGAGTTTACCTTCCCCGGACTTACACCGGGACGAGACTACGAAGTGATTCTGCTCGATCCTGTTCGCAAGATCGGTGCGGTAGGGACCGTCAACACCGAACGCCCGAACCCAACGTTTCAACTATTGCCATGTGGAAAGGCAAGGTTGAAGTACTTGGACGATTCTGAAAAACCGAGAGTTAACTACGCCCCACCTGAATTCAACTTGAGATTCAACGATGGCTTCCGAGATGAGAAGTCGCCCCTCAGCCAGGACCTTTTGGGTCAGTTCGATGATTACATGCTCACCAACCTTGATCCTTTGAATCATTTTCAGAACAGAGAGACCGATGAGAATGGGTGGTTAACCCTCGAAGCGCTGGTACCAGGAGCCCCATATACGTACGACCGCCGAGTGGGGAGAGGAGGCCGCTATCCGGTCGTGCTCCGTGTCAAACCAGGGGAGACGGTTGAGATCGAGGTTAGGGCTGCCCCGTAGGGTTACAGCCATTCTCCGATGGTGGCGCTGCGCTGGGGTGCCAAAAAGTTAGTGCTGAAATAGCCTTTCTCGTGACCGCTTCTATTCCTTTGGATACTCTTCCGTCCGATCGGGGCTCGCCCCCGTCGGACGCCGCTTTGGCGCCCTAAAACGCGCCGCGCTTTAGAGTTCTGCTCCCCTCGCCCCTTTTAGGGGAGAGGGGCTGGGGGTGA
>CAYMXM010000517.1:0-3983 GCA_964394065.1 uncultured Pirellula sp.
GGATGCGTGGTTGCCAGCGCTGTCCCTCGCTTACGCCACGGGTTGTGATGGGGGGACGCTTCGCGTCCTCCCCTTTAACACTGCTAACACTGCGTCCCTCCGCGAGCTCTGCGGTTAAACGGAAGTGGAGGCCTACCTCTCCCTTCGAAGATCCAGCGTCGCGGGGAACTCGGGGTTGGGTCTCGGGAGGCGGGGGTAATGGTGGCCGGGAGTGTGGCCGAACTTGATGAACCGAGCCGTTCGCCGCGCTTCCGCCTCCAAAGCATTGACCGGGAAGGTTTCGTAATTCCTTCCCCCTGGATGCCCTACGTGATAGGTGCATCCCCCCAGCGAGCGTCCTGCTGCGACATCCCAGAGTTCCACGACCATGGGAGTGTGAACCGGGATCGTGGGATGAAGACAGCTAGGTGGCTGCCAAGCTCGATAGCGAACGCCGCACACGTAGGTTGCAGGGCCACCGGTCGACTGCATCGGCAATTGGATTCCATTGCAAAGGACCCGGTGCCGAAGCATGTCGAGCCCGATCCCCTTCACCTCCAGTCGCTCCACACTGGAGTCGACGTAACGGACGGTTCCACCTCCACCAGGCTCCTCTCCCATGACGTACCACGGTTCGATTGCCGTTCGGAGTTGCAAACTCACCCCGTCGTACTCCACCGCCCCAATCGGCGGAAACCGAAACTCGAAATGGGAAGTAAACCAATTCTCCTCCCATTCCCAGCCATCTTGCTGCAAGTAGCTGAGAACCGAAAGAAAATCGTTCCACACGAAGTGGGGGAGCATGAACCGGTCGTGCAATTCGTTCCCCCAGCGAATCAAAGGTTCTCGATACTCTTGACGCCAAAAGGTTGCGATCAAGTTCCTGATCAGGAGTTGGGTCGCCAGACTCATCTGGGGATGGGGAGGCATTTCGAAGCCTCTTAGCTCCACCAACCCTAATCGCCCTGTAGAGCTATCGGGGGAATAGAGCTTGTCGATGCAAATCTCCGCGCGATGCGTATTCCCGGTCAAATCGATCAACAGATTGCGAAGAATCCGATCGACCAGCCAAGGTGGCGTGTCGCTCCCCTTAGGGGGAATCAACTCGAGCGCTGTTTGCAACTCGTAGACCGCGTCGTGACGCCCCTCGTCCGCTCGAGGAGCTTGGCTCGTCGGGCCGATGAATCGGTTGCTGAAGAGATAGCTTAGGGAGGGGTGATTGATCCAGAATGCGACGAGGGATCGAAGCACATGGGGTGCTCGCAAGAATGGGCTATCACTCGGGGAAGGGCCACCCATGACGATGTGGTTCCCACCCCCTGTGCCGGTGTGCTTCCCGTCGAGATCGAACTTTTCCGTTGCCAGCCGGCAATGGCGAGCTTCTTCGTAGAGCTGTGTCGTGTTGTCGACCAGTTCTTTCCAGGTTCGTGACGGATGGATGTTCACCTCGATGACACCCGGGTCCGGAGTTACTTTGATCATCTCCACACGGTGGTCGCGAGGGGGGAGATACCCCTCGATAACAACCGGCATTCGCAAGTCGGCGGCGGCTTGCTCGACGGTGGTCAACAGCTCCAAGTAATCTTCGAGCGTTTCGGTAGGGGGCATAAAGATATAGAGCCGACCATCCCGTGGTTCGACGCAAAGTGCGGTCCGAATCGTTGAAGAGCCCCCTTCCCCGGGGGAACCTTCCGTTTCTGCTCGTGGCCCGGGCGTCTCGCCCGGAGAATCCTTTATAACTCCAAGCGAGACGCCCGGGCCACGACCGAGAATCGCTCCATTTCCCAGGGGAAAATCGTTCAAAGCGTCGCCTGGAGTTTCATCAGCAGGGCTTTCTTCAGAACTCGTCTGCTTTCGCAACAGGATTTGAGTTGGTGATGGAAGAGGGGGGCGGGTTGAAAAGGGATCGACCGGATAGATGGCGCTGTCATAGACGTTGCCACCTTGAGGAAGGGTGTCCAGTGGGAGTCGAAGGCCGACAGCAGAATCGCCGGGGAGGAGGAGCAGCTTCTCGGGGCGGACCGGCCAAGGGCCGCTGGTCCATTTCGAGCGGCCTTGCCACCACTGCCGCTTCATCGGGAGGACGAGCCCGACTGGATTGTGAAGTCCACGCGAGAAAACCCGCGTCAGTCGAGATCGCTCCTCGGCGTCCTCCAGTTTGGGATCCCAAGGATCGACGTTGATCGGAAGGCGTTGCTCTTTCCAAAGATAGTAATAAGTGTCTTCGTAAGCCGGCATGAGCCAACGTGGATCGATCTCCAAGATTTCTGCGACACGTTCGCTGAAGCGCCGTGCATGCTGAAACGTATGTCCATAGTCACGGGACTCGTCGGCGATCAGGTCCGGGTTTTGCCAAATCGGCTTTCCATCGATACGCCACATGCAGGTTAGTGCCCACCGAGGCAAAGATTCCCCCGGATACCACTTCCCTTGTCCATAGTGAAGAAACGCCTCGGGAGCAAAGGTTGCTCGCAACCTCTTGATCAACATCCCGGAGAGGACTCGTTTCGTCGGGCCGACCGCATCGGAGTTCCATTCCGGTCCATCCATGTCATCCATCGATACGAAGGTCGGCTCACCCCCAAAGGTCAAGCGGACATCATCTTGTTGAAGTCGATCATCCACCTTCAAACCGAGAGCGTTGATCCGTTCCCATTGCGATTGCGTGTAAGGTTTCGTCGTACGCGGGTCTTCCACAACTCGGGTTACCGACATTTCAAAGTGGAAGTCGCATTCCGCCTCATCGACCCCTCCGGTGACGGGGGCTGCTGTGAACGGGTCGGGGGTGCATGCCACCGGGAGGTGACCTTCGCCGCAAAGCAAACCACTCGTCGGATCAAGACCGATCCATCCGGCCCCCGGCAGGTAGACTTCTGACCAAGCGTGAAGATCTGTGAAATCCTTCTCAGGGCCAGAAGGTCCGTCGAGGGACTTCACATCGGAAGTGAGTTGAATCAAGTATCCCGAAGCAAAGCGGGCTGCGAGTCCGAGCCGGCGAAGGATGTGGACGAGGAGCCACGCGGAATCGCGACAGGAGCCCGAACGGAGTTGGAGAGTCTCGGCAGGAGATTGCACTCCAGGCTCCATACGAATCTCGTAGCGGATTTCTTGCTGGAGCCGACGATTTAGTTCGGTGATCAGGTCGATGGTTCTGATAGAGGTGCGATCGACCGACTCGATCCAGCTATCGATCTCCGCAGCTTGATCGAGCGTTTCCAGATAAGGGGCTAGTTCGTTGAGGAGCCAGGATTCGTAGCTGAACGGGAATTCCTCAGCATAGCTTTCCAGAAAGAAGTCGAACGGGTTGATCGAGGTCATGTCCGCGATCAGGTCGACAACGACCGAGAAGAGGCGTGTCTTCTCGGGGAAGACAAGTCGAGCGATGTAGTTTCCTTGCGGGTCTTGCTGCCAATTACAGAAGTGATCCTCGGGAAAGACTTTCATCGAGTAGCCTAGAACCGGAGTTCGGCAATGGGGGGCCGGCCGGAGCCGAACGATTTGGGGTCCCAATTGGACATCGCGGTCGTATCGATAGACCGTTTTATGCTGAAGTGCTACTCGAATTCCCATAGGTGTGCTTGGAGTAAAGGTGCGTTAGAAGGTTCGGCAACAAGAAGTCGGTTGCCAAAGTGTTGGGAGAGGAACACAAGGAAAAGGGTAATCTACACTATCGCGGCCCGGGCGTCTCGCCCGGAGGAGTGCTGAAAGAACTGTGTGATGAACCACGAATCGAACGAATCAGGCTGTTAAGGGGTAGGACGCGAAGCGTCCTACCATCACAACCCGTGGCGTAAGCGAGGGATAGCGTCGCGAGTGCACGTAGCCCTTGTCGGAAATGCTCAAGTCACCGGGTGGCACGCTCAGAGCGAAGCGATGGGCGTGGTTTGGAATCGCGTAGCGATGGCAGCACATAGCCGCGGGCGTGAGCCTGGGCTGTCAAAAAGTTGGGGTTGTGGCGATATCGGTTTGCGCAAGTTTCGTTCTCAAATTCGCTTCTCGTCCGA
>CAYMXM010000518.1:0-3965 GCA_964394065.1 uncultured Pirellula sp.
CTTCCTCAAGCCTCACCCCTCAAGCCTATTCGTAAGATTCGTTCGATTCGTGGTTTATCCCCATCTTCTAAGTCTCCAACTTTCTATCTTGTTGCTCACCGAAGGGGGCGTAAGAATGGGGGCTCGACGCGATCGGCAGAAATGGATTAATTCTCGATTCAACGGATGTGGCAACAGTGGCTCGCAACGAACAGCTAATTCGTCAGCATAAGATTCTTCAAATACTCGAACGACGTCGATACGGAAGTACGCTGGAGGAGTTGCGCGACTCCGCGGTCGAGGAATTGGGACTCACCAACCTTCACGTCCGAACGATCCGACGCGATTTGGAAGCCCTCCAAATCGCGGGAATGAACATCATCACGGAAGATTTGCCGGCAGGTAGGGTTTGGAAACTGAGCCGCGCCGATATGGGGCTCCACAAAATCACGATCAATGCGAGCGAGCTGATCGCCCTTTCCATGGGGCGTGATCTCCTCGTCCCCCTCATGGGAACCCAGTTCTGGCAAGGGATCGAAGCGTTCTGGAACAAGATTCGAGAGCAGTTGCCAGCAGGTGTCTGGGAACACTACGAGCGCTATCGCAAAACCCTTCGGGTGCGAGGAGTCCCACCGAAGACTTACGAGAAGCAACAAGGCTATCTGAAGACGATCAATCGAGCCATTCAAGAGCATCGAATCGTCGAGGTCGATTACGAGCCGACCGGGAAACCTGTCGCAACTCGATTGCTGGAACCTTACGGTTTGGTCCTCTTCCACGGAAGCATCTACATCGTTGCGATGGAAGAGGGGAGGGAGTTGGAGAAGGAACCGGAGGAGAGGCTCAAGTATTGGAAACTTGATCGATTCACCAAAGCGACAGCTCTCGATCGCTGGTTCAAATACGATGAGTCAGTCGATCTCGATGCGTTTACGGGGCAATCGGTCGGAATGTTCAGCGGGGACAGTCCGATCACCTACAAGATCAAACTGTCGTCGCGAGCTGCTCGCTGGGTGCAAGAGGAACCTTGGCACACCGAGCAAAAGATCGAGCCCTTGCCCGATGGGACATGCATCCTGAGCGTCCCTGGTTTCGGTGGTCGGGAGATTTATCCCAGCGTCATGAAGCTCGGTCTCGATGCCGAACTGATGGAGCCCCCCGAAGCAAGGGAGGAGATCAAAGGTTGGATCGAGGAGATGGCGAAGCTTTATCGCTAAGGCAAGCGGCAGGTGGAATTCTACCAATGTAACCCTCCCCTTTGGGGGCCTGACGCATCGACGCGAATATAAAGTGTTTGGGTAGTTTGGCCGAGAGGGGTGATTAGGATCTGGTAGAACTCCATCTGCCGCTCGCCTAATAGCCCAGCGATTTCAGAATTTGGGGGCAACCCGCTTCGAGCATGTCGAGCACATACTCAAACCCGTCGTCACCTCCGTAGTACGGGTCGGGAACATCCCTCGGCCAGGAGTCGTCGAGGAAGTCGCTGAACAAGCGAACATTGGGTGGGGCTCCTTCGGCGAGGGAGAGAATGTTGCTGTAGTTGTCCCGGTCCATCGCCAAGATCAGCGTCCGATCCCTGAGGAACGACCGTTCGAACTGTTTCCCCCGACTCCCGAGGGAGTAGCCTCGTTGGGAGGAAGCCGAGAGCATCCTCGCATCGGGAGGACTTCCGATGTGGTAGCCCGCAGTCCCTGCCGAATCGACCAGGACTTGATCTTGTAGGCCATGGGTGCGAACCAACGACTCCATTACCCCTTGGGCAGCCGGCGATCGGCAAATATTTCCAAGGCAGACAAACTGTACACGCACGAGTTGGTTATTCATGGATGGCTTTAGTTGTAAAGGTAGGAGTGTTTTTCTGCAGGGAAAACCAATGTTAACGGTAGGACGCAAGCCTGGCCTGACGCATCGGTGGAAAGGGGGGACGCGAAGCGTCCCCCATCACAACCCGTGGCGTTAGCGAGGGATAGCGTCTCGAGTAAACGTGACCCTAGTTCTGTGCGTTTTAGCTGGACATGTCAAAAGCTTGCAAAACCGATACTTTTCCAGGGAATTATCTCAATTCCCCTCATGTTGGCCTGGATTATCCGCCGTTCTCATTCAAGAATAGATAGATCTTAGCGATTCAGGGGGTTTTACCGTACAGGATAAAGTCGAGATGAGTGGATTGTTTCAACCCAAGGATTGGGTCGTCTATACCCGAGAAAAACACAGCTTATCACCTGGGCGTCGCGCGAAGAACATCGCGCCGGCTCCTCACGGTGAGCTCTACTCCTATGAAGTCGACAAGTATTGGATCGTGCGCGAGGTCCGAGGGAACGAAATCGTGCTAGAAACCCGCAAGGGAAAAACGCACTCCGTTTCGTCGAACGACAGTCGCCTCCGAAAGGCGAACTTGTGGGAACGACTCTTCTTGTCCAACCGATTCCCATCGAAGAATTCTTCGTCGGCGGTAAGAAACGCGTCGGCCGCTTAATCGCAACTCCGGGCGAGACGCCCGGGGCACGGGGTGGTATCTTAGTAGGGGGACCGTTCCTCCTTCTAAACCCAAAGCTACCCCCAAGTCCGACAGACGCATGATTCAGATAGCACGAGGATTATTGATTGTTGTCTCCCAGGGGCAGAGTCGTAGTCCCGAGAAGCGGACTCTCGAGGAAGGGATTGCCAACGCTGCTTCGATTCTTCCCAACACCTTTTCGCTAGTCGTCCCCCACCTGTACGACTTGCAGAAGGAGAGTGAAAGCTACAGCAAAGTCCGGCTCTGGGAAGGTCCGATCGTGGTCTTGTCCTGGCTCTTCGATCGAGCTGCCTTCTGGATCCTCGATCGGATGGAGGTGCGGGGAAACTTCGGAGAGGTGGAATTGCTGAACCCGGATACCTTGTTGGACCAAGAGGACTCGGAAGAAGAAGAGCCGAATACCAGGAAGGAACGGGGGGGCTTCCGTGTCTCTCCCCCCAATCGATCGATCTACTCCATCGATCTCAGAGCTTCGACCAACGTCGAGGATTTTATCAAGGAGTTTGAACGGATCCTGGAAGCAGAGGGGCTCGCGGAACATTCCTCCCGCGAAACGCTCACCCTGGAACGGTTTTTCAATCCGACGAACGACACAGCTCTCGCGATCGGGAACGAGGGTAAACTGCTCCAAGGTGCCGAGGCTTCCTCAGAAGAGCTCGGAAAACCCGTTCGCGTCGACGAGCATCCTTCCCGTCGGTGGTATCCCGTGATCGACTACAGCCGATGCACCAATTGCATGGAGTGTATCGACTTCTGTCTGTTCGGGGTCTACGGTGTGGACCATGGAGAAACGATTCTAGTCGAGCAACCTGACAATTGCCGCAAGGGGTGTCCGGCTTGCTCGCGCGTTTGCCCCGAGAATGCGATCATCTTCCCGCAGCATAAGTCCCCTGCTATCGCTGGGGCTCCTGTCGAATCGGGTGCATCTTTCAAGATCGATCTCTCCAAACTCTTCGGTGCACCGGATCGTAACGAAGATGCTGCGACTGCTGCTGCACGCGAACGAGACGAGCAACTCATCCTTGCAGGACGAGCCGCCGTCGGCGCGGCTTCGTCTGCGAGGAAGGCTGACTCTCCTGTGGCTGACAAAAAGAAAGACGAACTCGATTCGCTGATCGACGAATTAGATTCGCTAGATCTCTAAAAGTCCCTACACAATGTAGAACGGAATTCATTCCGTTAAACAACGCCTCCGTGAGAAGGCTTTGGACTTTAGGCTACAGGAAGAGGGAACTTTCTCTTTCCGCGGGAGTGAAAAATGGTCCCGTTTTTGGTAGCCCCGGTAGGCAACGCTGTGAAGCATTTTTTCCTGGGAAATGTTCTTGTCTGGATGGGGCTTGTCCTGGGCTGTCAAAAAGTTGATGTTGACATGGGTTTTCGTGCAGCCATTTTCATTCCGCAACCGGCGTTATCGTCCGACCGGGGCTCGTCCCCGTCGGACGCCGCTTTGGCGCCCTAGAACGCGCCG
>CAYMXM010000519.1:0-3956 GCA_964394065.1 uncultured Pirellula sp.
TCCTCGAGTTCTCCTCTGCGAACCTCTGCGTCCCCTGCGGTTAAAAAGGAATAAAAACGGACACTCAAAAAACTATGTCAACACCAACTTTTTGACAGCCCAGCGTTAGCGAGGGATAGCGTGCGAGTGCACGTAGCCCTTGTCGGTACTCTTTCGAACACCGGGTGGCACGCCCCAGAGGCACGAAGGGCGTGCTGTGAGATATTGCACTGGATGCGTGGTTGCCAGTGCTGTCCCTCGCTTACGCCACGGGTTGTGATGGCGAGACGCTTCGCGTCTCTCCCAATCCTTTTTTCATCTTGCCCTGTTCCCCCTATTTGTGCTATTTCCCCTCTGCTGCCTGTTTTCTTCCTCAGGGAGAAAAACGGCTTTGCGGCGAACTTTTTCCTTGAGGGAACGGGAAATGCTCCTGTCTGTCGTACTACCAGTCTACAACGAACAAGCGGTTCTTCCCGTCTTGATGCAACACCTGGAACCGGTTCTTTCTTCCCTCCCGTGTGACTATGAAATTCTTTTTGTCGACGACGGGAGTCGCGATGGAACCCCCCAATTGCTGAGAGGTCTCGCGCAAGAAAACGAGAAAGTCCGCTTCTTGCGTTTCAGCCGAAACTTCGGTCAGCAAGCTGCGATCACGGCCGGGCTCGACAGCGCGCAGGGGGATGTGGTCTTGGTCATGGACGCCGACCTGCAAGATCCACCGAGCCTCATCCCTCTCATGCTCGACAAGATCCTTGAGGGATACGATGTCGTCTCCACCCGCAAAGCTTCTCGCGAGGGGGAAACGTTTTGGAAGAAAACGACCGCGACTCTCTTTTACGAGTTCATGCGACGCAACATTGATGAACGCTTGCCCGCCGAAGTCGGAGACTTCCGAATGTTTACTCGGGGAGCCGTCGATGCGATCAATGCCTTTCGGGAACAGCACCGCTTCATGCGAGGAATCGTCGCATGGCTCGGGTTGAAAGAACATATTCTCTCGTTCGAACGCCCCGCGCGAGCCGCTGGGGAAACCAAGTACTCGACCTCGAAACTCGTCAAACTTGCCTGGACCGCCATCAGCTCTTTCAGCGTACTTCCACTCAAGTTTGCTCTCTACGCAGGGCTCCTCCTCACCTTTCTGGGGACGATGTACTCCATGTATGCTGTCTACGCTGCGATCTTCATCCCCAACACCGCGCCAGGGTGGAGTTCGCTGATGTGCTTTCAACTTCTATTCAACGGAGCCACGTTGACCGCAGTCGGTTTGGTCGGTGACTATGTTGGAAAGGTCTTTGAAGAGTCCAAGCGGCGGCCTTTGTATGTGGTTTCTGAGTCGATCAATTTCGAATCGAGAACTCCGGTGCAACGAGCTGTTTATCTTCCCGAGAAGGATCTGAACATATCTGGGCTACAACGGAGAGATTCCATTCTTTCGAAGGGGCAACCGGAGACAAAGGCTGCTTAGTGTGAAGTACAGGGTTTCCAACGAGGTTATTGTTCCTAACACTTCAACCCACCCCCAGCCTGGGCGGACGTATCCGCGCGAATATAAGGTGTTTGGAATGTTTGGCCGACGCGTAAGCGAGGCCACGCAATCACAACCCGTGGCGTTAGCGAGGGATAGCACTGGCAACCACGCCTCCAATGCAAGGTCTCGCAACACGCCCTTCACGTCTCAGGGACGTGCCACCCGACGCCTGAAATATTCGCGACAAGGGCCACGTTCACTCGCGACGCTATCCCTCGCTAACGCCACGGGTTGTGATGAGGGGACGCTTCGCGTCCACCCCCTTAACACTGATGCGTCAAGCTCCCCCCAGCCCTTCTCCCCGAAGCGGGGCGAGGGGAGTGGAAATCTAAGCCGCTCCGCGGCGCGCATAGTAACTGAAAGGCCCGCCTGGATCGACTATCTATTCTTACTCGTGATCTCGATTGCCTTGCTCATTCCAGGGCTGGGGAATACCCATCTGTGGGATCAAGACGAAGGATACTACGCTGCGGTTGCGATGGAAATGCATCAGCGAGGGGATTGGATACTCCCAACCTTCAACCAAGAGCTCTTTGCCCATAAGCCACCTTTGATGTTTTGGGGGATGCGGCTCGGTTATCTCTTCATGGGGGTTGGCGAGGTGGGAGCGAGACTTTTCAGCGCCATCGCTGGAGTCTTGACGGTTCTTATCACGTATAAGCTAGCCAAGGGACTGTTCGATCGATTGACAGGATTGCTTGCGGGGCTCGCGATGAGTTCCAACTTGATGTTCCTCCTCGTCGCCCGTTCGGCAACCGCCGACGCCTACCTGACCCTGTTCGTTCTCGCCTCCCTCACCGTCTGGTTTCTCGGATATCAACGATCGGATGCAACCGATCTCCTTGAGCGGGTCCGATCGGTTCCAACATGGAGATGGACTGTTTCCTACCTTTGCATGGGGTTAGCGGTCTTAACGAAGGGACCGATAGGGATCTTGTTTCCGTTGACGATTCTCGTCCTATCCGTAGGCCTGGACTCGGTGCTGCAACGAAGATCTTACCCTCTCTCACCGGCGAGAATTGTGAGACTTCTACTAGCGATGCGTCTCCCTCAAGGGCTTCTCATCGCGATCGGAGTGGCGGCCCCTTGGTATATCGCAGCCGAGCTGCAGTCGGAGGGGCGGTTTCTCAACGAGTTCATTGGAGTCCATCACCTGGGGCGATTCTCCAATGCGATGGACAACCACTCAGGCCCCATCTATTACTATTTGTTGGCGGCATTGGTCGGAATGTATCCTTGGTCGGGATTCGCCATTCCCGCCTTGATAGCTTGGGTGGGCCGAGGCAAGAGCGAGCGGGAGGCCGCGAGCATCCGATGGCTTACCTGCTGGGGGCTCGTTTACTTTGGAGTCTTCTCGATCGCCAGTACCAAGCTCCCGAACTACATCCTCCCAGCCTACCCTCCTCTCGCAATTGGATTGGGGTACTATCTCCGCCAAGTTCTGCGTCAACCGGAACGGTGGACTCTTTGGCAATCGATTGCGTGGGGCGCTTTCACGATCGTAGGTGGGCTGATCGCGATAGGGCTTTGGGGGTCCGGGAATTGGAAATACCAGGGGCAAACGCTCCTTGATCGGGCGGGAATCGACCCAGCCATTCAATCGGTACTCAGTTCGTTGTGGGTCGTTGGATTGCCACTCGTGATGATAGGAATAATCGGGCTCGTTCTCGAGCGTCAAAAAAGATCGACCACGATGCTATTCCCGTTTGTTGCTTTGTCGATTGTTTTTTTGGGGATTCTTGAACATGTCGCTGCACCCAAGCTTGATTCGCTTCAAGGACCCCAGCGATTAGCTGAACGAGTTCGTGTGAAGTATGAAACTTCTCAGCCGACGATCTCCCTATTGAATCTGTTTCGACCAACCGTAGTTTTTTATGCCCAGTCGAGGGTCCAATTCATCGGAGATCAGGATATCGAATCGCTCGTTCAAAAAGAGGTAGGAAAGAACGAGGTACCGACGGTTGTCATTTTGCAGGCGGATGACTGGGAAAAACATCGAGACAAGTTTCCCGTCGAGTATGAAGTACTAGAACGAGCCTCGAACTTCCCCAAGCAAGGGGAACTACTTGCAATCGGAGCGATGTGACCGTCGCAGGATTGAGGGGTGAGGCTTGAGACTTGAGGAAGAAGGAAAGACTTCCATTTAACCGCAGGGGACGCGGAGGGGCGCAGAGGTCCCCGAGAGGAAATCGGATGCTTCGTATCCTCTTAGCCAGGAGGGCGATACATCTTTGCCGGTGGTGTAAACCACTGGGTAGAAGACCTCCGGTGACGGTCTCGGTGAGGAAGAACGCATAGCGATTTAGCGACCTGCTCCCTTTGTGGCGGCGAGTATCCAAACGAATTCTTGGTAGAATCATCTTCATCGATACCCTTAGTTACGGATGCGAATACATGAGTGTTGAAATCGATGATGGTTATGTCACCGCTGCGGCGCCGAATGCGGATG
>CAYMXM010000520.1:0-3955 GCA_964394065.1 uncultured Pirellula sp.
CGGCGTTGAATGGAAGCGTTGTTTAACGGAATGAATTCCGTTCTACATTGTCTCCACTTTCGTTCGGAAGTCGCGAGAGTCGCGCGTTGAGTGTTGGGGGAGGAAGCATCGTGGCGATCTTTGCGTTCCAAGTGGCTATGGAATCAGCACTGTCCTCCTGGCCGCCACTTCGTGCAAGCCATGCACCGATTTGGGGTAATGGATAACCTCCTTGGGATAACTTGACCGCTACCCGTCGGTTCTCGATCGAAGCGAGTTGGCGGTGAGTTGCCATCCCCGAGGTATGGATCTCATCTCCCCCTCCCTGCCACCGCACCCCGTTTGCATCGAGTGAGAAGGCCAAGTTCAACGAATCGATCCGGACCGTCGGTCGTTTTTGAAACTCGACGTAATCCCCTTCGCGAAGATCGGACTCCCATCCGAAAGTCCGCATCGAATCCACGAGCCACTGCGGCTCAACCGCGGTTCCTCCCGAAGAATCTGCGGTGAGTCTTCCGTCGAAGTGATCGATCACGCCGTTTCGAACAACCGCCTCTCCGACATAGAGAGTTCCCCTTCCTTGCGCCGGAGAACCGATGCTTTGGGTCAAACTATCCCACGAAGTGTTCGCAAAAGTACCGTTGGTGATCCGGCTTTCCCAGCCACCGGCATCCTGGGACCATTGAACTTCGCCGCGGAAGGTCCCCTGGGGGCCGACTTGGGCGAGGATGGGGAAATAAGGGCTGAAGGGTGAACAGGGAACTGCGACATCGCGCGTGTTGACTGCCCATTCGGTGCGTGGGTTGGTCGCCTCGTGGTTTCGAACCACATGGACGATCATCGGGTTCTGACGTTCCGACGGGGATAGCCCGAACTGAATCTTGATCTCCGACTGGGTCAGGGAAGGAGCGTATTCGATTTGGACGCGATGGATCGAATCGAGGCTCGCGGCGTCTCCTTGGACTAAGCCACCTTCCTTGGAATTGGGAAGAATTCGAATCTCATCGATCGATAGTTTTAGAATCGGGACCGCGTTGTGAGGGCGGCAGAGAAAGGAATCGTGAAGGATTTGAAGGGCGAGATCCGATTGCTCTTGTTTCATCTGAGCCGCATGGAGTTCCACTCCCCAACCGTTAGGAGTCATGATTCCCTCGACCAACTCCGCCAAAAGAATCGGAGTCTGCGTCTCGGGGTGTGCGCAGACCAGTTCATGGATTCGGAACCGGTTCGGGCTAGGCATCTCCATCGAAGCAAAAACAACGTCTAGCCCCAAATTGGTTCGAATTCTTTCCCTCCAAAGGGCTGCTTGCCGCAGTTGATACCAACTGGTTCGGGAGAGGGCCACGAACGACGCGGTTCCTAGCATCGGAAGCAAGCAAAATAGAACTAACGCGAAACGAAACAGCCAACGCTGCGTCGCCTCGTGTAGCCAAAGTTGCTCGCGTCGCCTGGATTGCACAGTGTTTTCAAACAAAAGGAGAAAAAAGAACGCTCGATCGAATTTTCAAGTCTGTCCGATAGCAAATCCACTTTTTTACCGCAAGCGCGTTTCCACATCCCGAACATGGTTTCAGCCGAGTTGCTTCCTTGGTATAAATGCACGCATTCCTTGAGTTCGAACAAGAGTTCGAATCCCCCCCGCGAATGCTGCCATTATGCCAATTGAACCTGCCTGGCGTCGAGAGAATCGCCCCCCACGCATCCTGATCGTCGACGACGACTTCGAAGTAGCCGAACCTGTGAAATACGCTCTGGAAGGGCTCGGGTACAGCGTTACCCACGTTCCGGACGGGAACCAAGGGGTCGAAGCAATCGAAGTGGTCAACCCCGATTTGATGGTCCTTGACATGATGATGCCCGGCCGAAGTGGCTTCCTCGTCCTGGAGCACCTTAGACGCATCAAACGGACTTGCGTCCGCGTCATCATGGTGACCGGCAACGAAGGGGAGCGGCACCAGGCTTATGCGAGAATGCTGGGAGCCGACGAGTACATGCACAAACCCTTTTCGATGGAAAAACTCCTCACGCGAGCCCAAGAACTCCTGGAAGAACCCTTCCCCGATGGAGGGGAGGGGGGAGTTTAGGCTCACCCCTTACTCATGAACTATACATCCGTTGCTTGGCGAGGTGACATCGATGGTCACTTAGAACTGTTGGACCAGACGAAGCTTCCGCTTCAGATCGAGGTGGTCGACTATCGCGATCTGGAATCGTTGTTCGAAGCGATCGTTTCTTTGCGAGTTCGAGGGGCACCTGCGATTGGAATCGCGGCGGCTTATGGTGCGGTTCTGGCTGCGCAGCGTGTCCTACGCCTTCCCCTTGAGCAAGCTGCCGAAGAGATTCTGAAGGGGTGCGATTACTTAGCGACTAGTCGCCCAACCGCGGTCAATTTGTTCTGGGCCCTCGACCGAATGCGAAAAATCGTCGCTCGGAACCCAGGGGTGCAAGATACCTCGGCACTGGCGAGACTTTTGCTGAGAGAAGCGCGAGCGATCCACGATGAGGATCGTCGGATGTGCCATCTCATCGGAACGTATGGTGCCTCTCTGTTGAAGGAGGCAACCGGGGTTTTAACCCATTGCAACACGGGGGGGCTTGCAACCTCGGAATATGGAACTGCCCTTTCCGCGATCTTCACCGCGCACGACCAAGGGCATACCCTCCAAGTCTACGCCGATGAAACACGCCCCCTTCTCCAAGGAGCTCGCCTCACCGCTTGGGAACTACAGCAGCATGGGGTTCCGTGCACGTTGATTTGTGATTCGATGGCCGCGCAAGTGATGCGTGAGGGGAGAGTGCAAGGAGTGATTGTCGGGGCCGATCGAATTACGGCCCGCGGAGATACCGCCAATAAGATCGGGACCTACTCCCTTGCGGTTCTCGCGAAATATCATTCCATTCCGTTTTACGTCGCAGCCCCGACAAGCACTTTCGATCTCGGTATCGTTTCAGGGGAGGAGATTCCGATCGAACAACGGAAGGGAACCGAGATCACCCAGGGAATGGGAGTTCAGACCGCTCCGACTGGAGTCGATGTCTACAACCCCGCCTTCGACGTGACCCCCGCCGAACTCATTACGGCGATCATCACCGAACGAGGGATTATCGCCCCGGTCCACGAAGAACGAGTCCGAGCGATCGTAGGAGCAGGCTGTAGGGGGTAGGCTGTAGGGTGTGTGAAGTGGCCGCTGCTACCAGCTCAGATCGACATGGAAAACCAACTATTGCTTCTATTGCAACCACCTTCGCACCCAAAGCGGCCACGCAACACACCGGATGTGTAGTTAGCGCCTGCAAGCGAGGCCCGAAAATCACAACCCGTGGCGTAAGCGAGGGACAGCGCTGGCAACTAGGCATCCACCCAAGGTCTCCCAGCACGCCCTTCGGGCCTCAGGTACGTGTCCCAAGCAGACGCAGCTTTGGCGTCCTAGCACGCACAGCGCTTTAGATCTCCGCTCCCCTCGCCCCTTTTAGGGGAGAGGGGCTGGGGGTGAGGGGTAGATGTGCTAGGAACAAAAAACCTCGTTGGAAACCTTGTACTTCATCCTCGCCTCCCCGATCCTTTTGAGCATCTCCGGCCCCATCTGGGCCGGAGATGCTCAAAAGGATCGGGGAGGCGAGCGGTGTGGAGTTATTTTTCCCTATCCTCTAAAATGCCAGCACCCAACTATTATTCCTTCGAGGTGTGAGCGCTTTGTTGAGGTCCAACCATTCGAACCCGTGAACAGCAAAGTGCCCCCGAATGCGTCGAGTGTGAACTTAGGCAAGAGAAACTGCTATCGATCGGTTTTGCGGTCTTCTTTGTCTCGCTGTTCTCCTGCGGTCTGCTCACCCCTTTTGCGTTGATCGTTGCAATGATCACTCAGTTTCTTCTCCTTCGAGACTGCAAGACATGTCGATTGAAGTCCATGGAGCCTCCTCCTGATTCCCAACACTCCGATCTCCCAGGCTGACTGATGAACTTTGTGCAACGCTG